>DAHUXL010000239.1 GCA_027307195.1 Rhodanobacter sp.
CTGCTCGCGGTCGCGGTGGCGACCGTGCTGTGGGGCGATCTGCGCAACCGCTATTTGTGGATCGCGCTCGGCGTCATGCTGGCATTCGGCGTGATCGGTTTCTACGACGATTACCGCAAGCTGGTGCTGAAGGACAGCCGCGGCCTCGCCTCGCGCTGGAAGTATTTCTGGCAGTCGGTGTTCGGCCTGTGCGCGGCGCTGTTCCTGTTCTTCACCGCGCCGCACGCGGTCGGCAACGCGCCGGTGGCGGAGACCGCGCTGTACGTGCCGCTGTTCAAGCACGTGGCGATTCCGCTGGGCGCGTTCTTCGTGGTGGTGGCGTATTTCATCGTGGTGGGCTTCTCCAATGCGGTGAACCTCACCGACGGCCTCGACGGCCTCGCGATCATGCCCACCGTGCTGGTCTCCGGCGCACTGGGCGTGTTCGCCTACCTCGCCGGCAACAAGCTGTTCTCCGAATACTTGGGCATTCCCTCGATCCCCGGCGCGGGCGAGCTGGCTCTCTACTGCGGCGCGTTGGCCGGTGCCGGGCTGGGCTTCCTGTGGTTCAACACCTACCCGGCGCAGGTGTTCATGGGCGACGTGGGTGCGCTGGCGATCGGCGCCGCGCTGGGCTGCATCGCGGTGATCGTGCGCCAGGAGATCGTGTTGCTGGTGATGGGCGGCGTGTTCGTGCTGGAGACCGCCTCGGTGATGATCCAGGTGGGCAGTTTCAAGCTCACCGGCAAGCGCGTGTTCCGCATGGCGCCGATCCACCACCACTTCGAGCTCAAGGGCTGGCCCGAGCCGCGGGTGATCGTGCGCTTCTGGATCATCAGCGTCGTGCTGGTGCTGATCGGCCTCGCCACGTTGAAGGTGCGCTGACATGTTCGGCTTCGGCGCATCGCAGGCGATCAAGCGGCAGGGGCCACGCGGCAGCTACGACCTGTGGCTGCTGGTCGCGCTGGTCGGCCTGGCCAGCATCGGCGTGGTGATGGTGACCTCCAGCTCGATCGCGGTGGCCGACAGCAGCCATGTGGGCGCGTTCTATTACCTGAAGAAGGACCTGCTGTTCCTGGCGCTGGGCGCGGTGGCGGCCGGCATGGCGATGCGCACCGAGCTGAAGCTGCTGGAGAGGTACGCGTTCCATCTGATGCTGATCGCCTTCGTGCTGCTGCTGGCGGTGTTCGTGCCGCATCTGGGCATGCGCCTCAACGGCGCGCGCCGCTGGCTGAATCTGCTGGTGACCACGTTCCAGCCGGTCGAGGCGGTGAAGTTGATCCTGGTGGTGTACATCGCCAGCTATCTGGTGCGTCACCGCGAGAGTGTCGAGACGCGCTTCCTGGGCCTGTTCAAGCCGGTGATGGTGGCTGGCGTGATCGTGCTGCTGCTGCTGGCGCAGCCGGACTTCGGCTCGGCCACGCTGGTGATCGCAGTGACGATCGCGATGGTCTGGCTCGGCGGCGCGCGGCCGATCTTCCTGTTCCTGATGGGCCTGCCGCTGATGCCGCTGCTGTATATCGCGGCCACCGGCGAAAGCTACCGCATGAAGCGGCTGACCACATTCATGGACCCGTGGAAGGACCCGTTCAACGACGGCTTCCAGCTGACCCAGTCGCTGATGGCGATCGGTCGTGGCGAGTGGACCGGCGTCGGGCTGGGTTCCAGCGTGTTGAAACTGTCGTATCTGCCCGAGGCGCATACCGACTTCATCTTTGCGGTGATCGGCGAGGAGCTCGGCCTGGCCGGCGTGATTCTGGTGGTGAGCCTGTTCGCGCTGGTCGTCGGGCGCGGCCTGTATCTGGGCTTGAAGGGCATCGAGGTGGGCCAGCGCTTTGCCGGTTACGTCGCCTTCGGTATCTCGCTGATGCTGGCGATGCAGGCGATCGTGTCGGTCGGCGTGAATCTCGGTGCACTGCCGACCAAGGGTCTGACCTTGCCGCTGATCAGCTACGGTGGTTCGTCGATGGTGCTGACCTGCGCGATGGCGGGCGTGCTGTTGCGTGCCACGTTCGAGATCAACCGCGCATTGGATGCCCGCGAAGTGACCCGGCGCATGCCGGCCGCTGCGGTCGCCGACGCCAACGTCGCGGCGAAGCCGCGCGAAGCGGTGGCCGCATGAATACACAAGCGCCCGTGCTGATCATGGCCGGCGGTACCGGCGGCCACATTTTCCCCGGCCTGGCCGTGGCCGAGTGCTTGCGTGCGCAGGGCGTGCCGGTGGTGTGGCTGGGCGCGGTCGGCGGGATGGAGACGAAGGTGGTGCCGGCGCAGCGGATCGAACTGCACACGGTGGCGGTCGGTGGCTTGCGCGGCAAGAGCCTCAAGACCCGGCTGCTGGCGCCGCTGATGCTGCTGCGCGCGCTGTTCGCCTCGCTGGCCGTGCTGCGCCAGGTGAAGCCGCGCAGTGTGCTGTCGATGGGTGGTTACGTGGCGGGCCCCGGCGGTCTTGCTGCGTGGCTGTTGCGGCGGCCGCTGCTGGTGCACGAACAAAATCGCGTCGCCGGTTTCACCAACCGCAAGCTGGCCGGACTCGCCAAGCGCGTGCTGGCCGGGTTCGCCGATGCGTTGCCGGATGCGGAGTGGGTCGGCAATCCGGTGCGCGATGCGATCGCCGTATTGCCACAGCCCGCGCAGCGCATGGCCGGCCGCAGCGGCAGGCCGCGCCTGCTGGTACTCGGCGGCAGCCTCGGTGCGCGCGCCTTGAACCTCGCGGTGCCGCAGGCGCTGGCTCAACTGACTCCGGCGCAGCGTCCCGAGGTGGTGCATCAGTGCGGTACGCGTGGCCTCGACGAGGCGCGCGCAGCGTATGCAAAGGCCGGCGTCGAGGCACAGGTAGTTGCATTCATTGACGACATGGCCGGCAGCTACGACTGGGCCGATCTGGCCGTCTGCCGCGCCGGTGCGCTGACCCTGGCCGAACTGACTGCGGCTGGACTCGGCGCCGTGCTGGTGCCGTTCCCGCACGCGGTGGACGACCACCAGACACGTAATGCCGAGGCGCTGGTGACGATCGGCGCCGCTGAACTGATGCAGGAGAGCAAGCTGGACGTACAGATTTTGGCGCAGCGACTGGAGTCGTTGCTGGGTGATCGCAGTCGCTTGCTGGCGATGGCCGAGGCCGCGCGCACGCTGGCAAAGCCGGACGCAGCGCAGGTCATCGCGCGCGCCTGCATGGAGGTGGCCGCATGACGCCGCGTCGCCTGCATGCACACGAAGACCTGATGAGCACGTTCAAGCGCGTGCACTTCATCGGCATCGGCGGCGTCGGCATGAGCGGCATCGCCGAAGTGCTGCACAACCTCGGTTACGCCGTCTCCGGTTCCGACCGGGCGAATTCGCCGACCGCACAGCGATTGCAGCAGCTCGGTATCACCGTGCATGTCGGGCATGCCGCCGAACATATCGGCGATGCCGACGTGGTGGTGACTTCGAGCGCGATCAAGGCGGACAACGCGGAACTGATCGCTGCCCGTGCGGCGCGCATCCCGGTGATTCCGCGTGCGGAAATGCTGGGCGAGCTGATGCGTTTCCGCCGCGGCGTGGCGATCGCAGGCACCCACGGCAAGACCACCACCACCAGCCTCACCGCCAGCGTGCTGGCCGAGGCCGGCTACGATCCGACCTTCGTGATCGGCGGCCAGCTCAACGCGGCCGGCGCGAATGCGCGGCTCGGCACCGGCCAGTATCTGGTCGCCGAAGCCGATGAGTCCGACGGCTCATTCCTGCTGCTGTCGCCGGTGATCGCCGCGGTCACCAACATCGATGCCGATCACCTGGAGAACTACCACGGCGATTTCGCCGAGGTGAAGAAGGCATTCGCCGACTTCCTGCACCGGCTGCCGTTCTACGGTCTGGCCGTGCTGTGCGTGGACGATGCGGAAGTGGCCGAGCTGGCGAAATCCACCACGCGCCGTGTGATGACGTACGGCATCGATACGGCAGACGCTGACGTGCGCGCGCTGAACGTGACCCAGCACGGCTTCGAGATGCATTTCGATCTGGTGTTGCCGGGCCGCGCCGATGCGTTGCCGGTGAAGCTCAACCTGCCGGGCCGGCACAACGTGCTCAATGCGCTGGCCGCCGCCGCGATCGGCTGGCAGCTGGGCGTGGAGGCCGAGGCGATGGCGCATGCGCTGGAGCATTTTCAGGGCGTCGGTCGTCGCTTCCATCGGCGCGGCGAAATCGCGCTGGATCAGGGCAGCGTGCTGCTGGTCGACGACTACGGCCATCACCCGCGCGAGCTGGCGGCGGTGTTCGCGGCCGCCCGTGGCGGCTGGCCCGATCGTCGACTGGTGGTCGGATTCCAGCCGCATCGCTACAGCCGTACCCGCGACCTGCTGGACGATTTCGCGAACGTGTTGGCCGATGCCGACGTGCTGGTGCTGACCGAGGTCTATGCCGCCGGCGAGACGCCGATCACCGGTGCCGATGGCCGTGCCCTGGCGCGTGCCGTGCGTGCGCGCGGCAAGGTCGATCCGGTGCTGATCGAGCATCCGCGTGAATTCAAGGACACCTTGCCGACCTTGCTGCGCGACGGGGACCTGTTGTTGTTGCTGGGCGCCGGCGACATCGGCGCGGCAGCGGTGGAGCTGGCCCAGGCCGGTCATCTGAGGACAAGCAAGTGAGCATGAAAATCACAGACCCCGCCCGGTTCGGTCGCGTCGCCGTGGTGATGGGCGGCAGCTCGGCCGAGCGCGAAGTGTCGCTCGATTCCGGCCGCAACGTGTTGGCCGCGCTGCAGGCGCGCGGGATCGATGCACATGCGATCGACGGCATCCCGGCGCTGCTCGATGCACTGCGTGCCGGCCACTTCGCCCGCGTGTTCAACATCCTGCACGGTCAGCATGGCGGCGGTGAGGACGGCGTGCTGCAGGGCGCGCTGGAATCGTTGAATGTGCCGTACACCGGTTCGGGCGTGCTTGGTTCCGCCTTGTCGATGGACAAGACCCGCTCCAAGCGGGTGTGGCAGTCGCTCGGTCTGACCACACCCGGATTCGTCGCGCTGCCGCGCGGTGCCGATGTGCATGCGGCGGCGAAGCAGATCGGTTTTCCGCTGATCGTGAAGCCGGCCTGCGAGGGCTCCAGCGTGGGTGTCACCCGCGTGTTCGAGGAAGCGCAGCTCGATCAGGCGGTGCAGCTGGCCGCGAAGTATCCGGGCGACCTGCTGATGGAAACCCTGATCGAAGGCGACGAGCTGACCGTTGCGATCCTCGGTCGCGAGGTGCTGCCGACGATTCACATCGTGCCGAAGGGCGCGTTTTACGACTACAACGCAAAATACATCGCCGAGGACACGCTCTATCTCTGTCCTGGTCTGGAAGGTCATGCCGAAAGCGAGTTGCGCGCGTTGTCGCTGCAGGCGTTCGATGCGCTTGGCTGTTATGGCTGGGGCCGCGTCGACGTGATGCGCGACCGCAATGGTCGCAACTGGCTGCTGGAAGTGAACACCGCGCCGGGCATGACCTCGCACTCGCTGGTACCGAAGGCCGCCGCGGCCGCCGGCATCGATTATCAGGAGCTGTGCTGGCGTGTGCTCGAAACCAGTTTCCGGGAGGGCGCGTGAAGGGAACCATCCGCCTCGTTGCCTGGTGTCTGGCTATCGCGCTGGTCGCGCTGCCGATCGTCGGCGTGCTGCGCGGATGGTTCGCGGCCAGCCGCTGGCCGGTGACCCAGTTGACCGTGCAGGCCGAGTTCAAGCACGTCACCGCGGACGAGATTCGCGACGTCGTGCGACCGCGGCTGGGCAAAGGCTTCTTCGCGCTGGATCTGGACGCCGTGCAGAAGGCGGTCGCCGCGTTGCCGTGGGTGGAGTCGGCCGAGGCGCGCAAGCGCTGGCCGGATACCTTGCAGCTTCGCATCTACGAGCGGCAGCCGTTCGCGCGCTGGAACGACAAGCAGCTGATCAGCCGGCAGGGTTTGGTATTCGACGCGCCGGGCGCGACCGACAGCGGCGCCTTGCCGGATCTGCACGGGCCGGATGCGCGGCTGGCCGAAGTGGTGAGTTTTTACGCCGAGACGCAGAAGGCGTTTGCCGGTACCCATCTGCAGATCAACGGCGTGGCGCTGACCGAACGCGGCAGCTGGAGCGTCAGTACCGCCGACGGCGCGCAGATCGTGATCGGCGATCGCGAGCAGGCCGGGCGACGGCTGCGCCGTTTCCTCGATGTCTATCCGCAGCTGATCGCCGGTCATGCCGACGGCTTCGCCTACGCCGACCTTCGCTACACCAATGGATTTGCCGTGCGCTGGCCGCAAGCGGCCGCCGCCAACGCTGGAGGTTCGCCCCGCTCATGAAGACGATCTGCCTATTGAAGGCCGCCCTATGAAATCGCGCAACGACAAGCAGCTGGTGGTCGGTCTCGATATCGGCACCTCGAAAGTGGTGGCTATCGTCGGCGAGTACGAGCCGGGCGAGCCGATCACCGTGATCGGCATCGGCACCCATGTATCGCGCGGCATGAAGCGCGGCTCGGTGGTCGACATCGAATCGACCGTGCACTCGATCCAGCGCGCGGTGGAAGAGGCCGAGCTGATGGCCGGCTGCGATATCCGTTCGGTCTACGCGTCCATCTCCGGCAGTCACCTGGAAACCCGCAACTCGCACGGCAACGCGGCGATCCGCGACCGCGAGGTCACCGCCGGCGATCTGGAGCAGGTGCTGGAGGCAGCCAGCGCGGTGGCGATCCCGGCCGATCGCAAGGTTCTCTATAAGGAGTCGCAGGAATACCGCATCGACGGCCAGGACGGCATCCGCTCGCCGGTCGGCATGAGCGGCGTGCGGCTGGAGGCGAACGTGCACCTGGTCACCGGTGCGGCGGCCGCAGTGCAGAACATCAGCAAGTGCATCCAGCGTTGCGGCCTGACCGTGGACGAACTGGTGCCATCGGCGCTTGCCAGTGCGAAGGCCGTGCTCACCGACGACGAGCGCGAGCTTGGCGTGTGCCTGGTCGACATCGGCGCCGGCACCACCGACATCGCGATCTACACGCAGGGTTCGATTCGCTACACCGCCTCGCTGCCGGTCGGCGGCGACCAGGTCACCAGCGACATCGCCTATGGCGTGCACACGCCGACTGCGCATGCCGAGGAAATCAAAATCAAGTACGCCTGCGCGCAGACCGGGCTGGCGCACGCCGAGGAAACCATCCAGGTGCCCAGTGTCGGCGATCGTCCGCCGCGCCGGCTCGCGCGGCAGTCGCTGGCGCAGAGCGTGCAGGCTCGCTACGAGGAAATCTTCGAGATGGTGCAGGACCAGCTGCGTCGCTCCGGCTACGAAAGCCTGGTCGCGGCCGGCGTGGTGCTGACCGGTGGCGCCTCGAAGATGGAAGGCGCGCTGGAGCTGGCCGAGGAAATCTTCCACAAGATGGTGCGCATCGGCGTGCCGCAGCAGATCGATGGTCTGGGCGAGGTCGTTTCCAGCCCGCTGCACGCCACCGGCGTGGGCCTGCTGCTGCATGGCGCGCGCGCCGGCGGCACGCGGGTCGGTGGGCCGGCGGGCGGCAGTGTCGGCGGTCTGGTCGGCAAGTTGCGCGGTTGGATCACCAAGAATTTTTGATGGTCGTTTTGATTTTTTGGGTGGCGCAGGACGCGTCGCCTCGGGCGGAGGGACATCCGCCCACCACCATGGACCGACAGGAGTCGCGATCCCTGGTTACAACGACAACAACTCTACGGAGGACGGGAAATGTTTGAACTGATTGATAAACTCGCACCCAATGCAGTCATCAAGGTGATCGGCGTGGGCGGCGGCGGTGGCAATGCCGTGGCACACATGCTCAATTCCAATATCGAAGGCGTCGAGTTCGTCGTCGCCAATACCGACGCGCAGGCGATGACCAGCTGCGGCTCGCGTACCCACTTGCAACTCGGTGGCAACGTGACCAAGGGTCTCGGTGCCGGCGCCAATCCGGAGGTCGGCCGTCAGGCGGCCCTGGAAGATCGTGAGCGCATCGAGGCGATGCTCGAAGGTGCCGACATGGTATTCATCACCGCCGGCATGGGCGGCGGCACCGGTACCGGCGCGGCGCCGGTGGTGGCGCAGCTGGCCAAGGAGAAAGGTATCCTCACCGTGGCGGTGGTGACCAAGCCGTTCCCGTTCGAGGGGCGTCGGCGCATGCAGGTCGCGTTGAAGGGCATTGAGGATCTGTCCCAGCATGTCGACTCGCTGATCACCGTGCCGAACGAGAAGCTGCTCAGCGTGCTCGGTCGCGATGTAACCCTGCTGAATGCGTTCAAGGCTGCCAACGATGTGCTGCAAGGCGCTGTGCAGGGTATTGCCGACCTGATCACGGCCCCGGGCCTGATCAACGTCGACTTTGCCGATGTGCGCACGGTGATGTCGGAAATGGGCCTGGCGATGATGGGCTCGGGCACTGCCCGCGGCGACGACCGTGCGCAGGCGGCGGCCGAGGCGGCGATCAAGAACCCGTTGCTGGAAGACGTCAACCTCAACGGCGCCTGCGGCATCCTGGTCAACGTCACGGCCGGTCCCAACCTGACCATGCGCGAATTCGACGAAATCGGTCGTATCATCCATGACTTTGCCAGCGAAGACGCTACTGTGGTGATCGGAACCTCGCTCGATCCGGAAATGAAGGATGACGTCCGCGTCACCGTGGTGGCCACCGGCCTCAACCGTGCCAATGCATCGCGCGGGCAGCCGCCGATCCGCATGGTCGAGACGCAGCAGGTGCAGATGCGCCCGCGTCCGGTGGTGCTGCGTACCGGTACCGGCAATGAAGTGGTCGATTACGCACAGCCGGAGATGACGATCAGCAGCCATAGCCGTGCGGAACCCGCCGCAGCGGCGAAGAATGCCGAGCCGGGCTTCGATTACTTGGATATTCCGGCGTTCTTGCGGCGCCAGGCTGACTAATGGCAGATTGCGCAAGTTAAGGAGATGCGAAAATATTGAACGAACGCCCGCGAGACGGGTCATTCTTCCAGCGTGCCCAAACCGGCTGCCCATCGCCGGGGTCGGTACCGCCGTCGCCAAGTCATGGCGGTGTGCGGAGCGTGTGGATTGACCTGATCGGGCAACCGTTCGCAGGTGTAGCAGCACAGACTGTGCGTCGGGATGATGCACGGCCAGTCGTCACGGGTTCGCCCGTTGCGGCCAGCCCGATGCTCCGTGCCGGATTCCCGTCCCAGGTGCGGGGCATCGTGTCGATTCGCCGGATTGTCGGGAGAAATGGCAGCGGATGCCCATCGCTTTCAAGGATGAAAGAAACATGAAGGCTTAATCAGACTGTACGGTACGGTTTGCTTTTATCACAGGTTAAAACTGTGTTAGCATCCGCCCCTGATTGGCTGCTGCCTACACAGGTACCAACAACAATGATCAAGCAGCGTACGCTTAAAAACATCATCCGGGCGACCGGTGTCGGCTTGCATACGGGTGACAAGGTGTACATGACCTTGCGGCCGGCGGCACCGAATACCGGCATCGTATTTCGCCGCACGGATCTCGATCCGCCGGTGGATATTCGCGCCCGCCAGGACAACGTCGGTGATACCCGGCTGTCGACCACGCTGGTCAATGGCGACGCCCGCGTCTCCACGGTCGAGCATCTGCTTTCGGCGATGGCCGGGCTCGGTATCGACAATGCCTATGTCGACCTGTCTGCGCCGGAAGTGCCGATCATGGACGGCAGCGCCGGTCCGTTCGTGTTCCTGCTGCAATCCGCGGGCATCGAAGAACAGAATGTGGCCAAGCGCTTCATCCGCATCAAGAAGCCGGTGAAAGTGCAGGAAGGCGACAAGTGGGCCAGTTTCGACCCATTCGAAGGCTTCAAGGTTGGTTTCTCGATCGATTTCAATCATCCGATCATCAGCAAGCGCACCTCGCGCGCCGAGATCGACTTTTCCACCACTTCCTTCGTCAAGGAAGTGAGCCGGGCCCGCACGTTCGGCTTCATGCGCGACATCGAGATGCTGCGCGAGCACAACCTCGCGCTGGGTGGCTCGATGGACAATGCCGTGGTGCTGGACGACTACCGTGTGCTGAACGAGGATGGCCTCCGTTACGAGGACGAGTTCGTCAAGCACAAGATCCTCGACGCGATCGGCGACCTGTACCTGCTCGGCCACAGCCTGATCGGGGCTTATCACGCGCACAAATCGGGCCATGAACTGAACAACAAGCTGTTGCGCACGCTGATGGCCGATGCCTCGGCGTGGGAAGAGGTCAGCTACCAGGACGATCCGGCTACGTCGCCGATCTCCTATGCGCACCCGGCGCAGGCGATTTAAGCCGCGTCTGCGTCTTCAACAGCAACACCCAGCAAAAGCGGCCATATCGTGAGATGTGGCCGCTTTTTTTGTGATGTACAGCACATTTTTACCGTGTCCGGCTTCACGCCTCGATGACATTTCGGGCTATTCCTTAACCCGCCGCATGCTATAAACCCACCCTTCGCCGGACAAACCGGTGACGGCAACATGCTGTCCTGACGGGAGCGTCTGGCGTTATTCAGTCCGCTCCCGGGACAGCGGAATCAGCGGTTTCGGCGAGGGACGCCAGCTCAAGGAACAGTACCCGCCATTCGGGGTCTGTGAACGACGCGGCAGCGGCCCGAAGATGGGTGGCTGCCGCGAGCGAAAGCGGTTTTGACCGATCGGTCGCTGGTGCAACCGGTGGTTGGGGGGCCACTTTCACGGTGACTGAACTGGCGCGCGTGCCGATGGCATGTGCGGTGGCAAGGATCTGTGTCTGCATCAAGCGCAGGCGCGACGCCCAAGCCGGTGAAGACGCCAGAAAGACGAGGCGGTCGTTGCGCAGGTTGGCGAATCGCACCTGCTCGCGCAACGGCGACGGCAACGTCTGGCGCAGTGCGCGATCCAGCGCTTCCAGCGTGCCGGCCTTTTTGGCCAGCGTCGCGAAGGAGCCACATTCGACAAGGGACTTCGGTCCGTTGCCGATGCGGCGGGAAGTGGCTGGAGCGGCGCGTTGCATGGTGCCGACATTCGATTTTGGAAAGACATGCAAATCATACTCGTGTCACGTGCCAGGAAATTGCCGAAAACCCTCGATCTGGCAGATCGGCGGCTGCGCTGGAAGTTGCTGTCACTGTTGTCGCTGGGCGTGCTCGGCTGTGTCGGCGCAGGCATGGCGCTGGCGCTGATGGTGGCCAGCCCGCGTGACCGGGCGTTGGCCCAAATCCAAGATCTGCAGCAGCAAATCCGGCAACAGAACAGCCTGCTGGGCGGCGTGCGCCAAGACGCCCAGCGCGGCCTCGATGCGCTGGCGGTGAAGCTGGGGCAGTTGCAGGCGCAGTCGACCCGATTGAATGCACTGGGCGAACGCCTGGTCGAGGTCGGCAAGCTCGATGACGGCGAGTTCAATTTCGACCAGCAGCCAGCGGTGGGCGGTGTCGAGGATATTGGCGGCAGCGCTTACGCGTTGCCGCAGGCGCTGGACAGCAGCATCAGCCAGCTGGCCAGCCAGTTCGACGTGCAACAGGCGCAGTTGTCGGCGCTGCAGAGCCTGTTGCTGGACGCCAAGATCGAATCGAATCTGAAGCCGACCGGGATGCCCGTGCCCGGCTATATCTCATCCTATTTCGGCGTGCGCGCAGATCCGTTCGACGGTCGCTCCGCGCGGCATACCGGTATCGACATCGCCACCCCCTTGGGCACGTCGGTGCATGCCGTTGCCGAAGGCATGGTGACGTTTGCCGGCGTGCGCAGCGGTTATGGCAACGTGGTCGAAGTCGACCACGGCAATGGCTACATGACCCGCTATGCCCACAACAGTGCGCTGGATGTGCATCCAGGTCAGCACGTGCAGGTAGGCGACGTGCTTGCCCAAGCCGGTTCCACCGGCCGCTCGACCGGATCGCACGTGCATTTCGAGGTCTGGTACGACGGCCGCGTGGTCAATCCGCTGGCTTTCGTACGCAACCACCGGTAACGCCGCGTCTTCCGCCGGCAACCCCTTGAATCCGGCCATGGTCGATGCCATGCAGGATGGCTGGTACGGCGTGTCTTGAGCCGTGCCTTCCCGGGCATGCCTTCATGGGCGTGCCTTCATAGGCATGTAGTAATATGCCCGATTGGCCCGTGTCTGTTGCGGGCATTCTGTTCCCCAATCCGGAAGACCGATGTTCAATCGTGCCCTGACGAGCTTGTTTGGTAGCCGCAACGAGCGCGTATTGCGCCAGCTTTCCCGAACCGTTCACCGCATCAATGCGTTTGAACCAGAATTCGAGAAGCTGAGCGACGACGCATTGCGCGGCAAGACCGACGAGTTCAAGCAGCGGGTCGCCAATGGTGAGTCCCTGGACAAGCTGCTGCCGGAAGCATTTGCGGTGGTGCGCGAGGCAGCCAAGCGCACGCTGGGCATGCGTCATTACGACGTGCAGATGATTGGCGGCATGGTGCTGCATCAGGGCAGGATTGCCGAGATGCGCACCGGCGAGGGCAAGACCCTGGTTGGCACGTTGCCGGTCTACCTCAATGCGCTGGCCGGCAAGGGCGTGCATGTGGTCACGGTCAACGACTATCTGGCCCGGCGCGATTCCGCGCAGATGGGCAAGCTGTACAACTTTCTCGGCTTGAATGTGGGCGTCGTGTATCCGGGCATGGATCACGCTGACAAGCACGCGGCCTATGCCGCCGACATCACCTACGGCACCAACAACGAGTTCGGTTTCGACTATCTGCGCGACAACATGGCGTTGAGCAAGGAACAGCGCTACCAGCGCGGCTTGCACTACGCGATTGTCGACGAGGTGGACTCGATCCTGATCGACGAGGCGCGCACGCCGCTGATCATTTCAGGGCCGGCCGAGGATTCCCCGCAGCTGTACCTGGCGGTGAACAAGATCGTGCCGCGGATGATCCGGCAGACCGAGGAAGACGGCAGCGGCGACTACTGGGTCGACGAGAAGCAGAAGCAGGTGCACCTGTCCGAAGAGGGCATGCAGCATGCTGACGAGCTGCTGCGCGAGGCCGGCGTGATCGAGCAGGACAGCGGCCTGTACGATTCGAAGAATCTGGCGGTGGTGCACCATCTCAACGCCGCCCTGCGTGCCAACGGCATCTACCAGCGCGATGTGGATTACATCGTGCGCGATGGCGAAGTGATCATCGTCGACGAGTTCACCGGTCGTACGCTGGCCGGTCGACGCTGGTCCGATGGCCTGCATCAGGCGGTCGAGGCGAAGGAAGGCGTGCCGATCCAGCGCGAGAACCAGACGCTGGCCACGGTGACGTTCCAGAACCTGTTCCGCATGTACAAGAAACTGGCCGGCATGACCGGCACGGCCGATACCGAGGCGTTCGAGTTTCAGAGCATCTACGGGCTGGAGGTGGTGGTGATTCCCACCCACAAGCCGATGATCCGGGTGGACAACTCGGACATGATCTTCCTTGCCCAGGATCCGAAATACCGCTCGGTGATCGAGGACATCAAGGACTGCCACAAGCGCGGCCAACCGGTGCTGGTCGGCACCACCTCGATCGAGGTGTCCGAGCTGCTGTCCGGTCTGTTGAAAAAGGCCGGTGTGGCGCACGAGGTGCTCAACGCCAAGCAGCATGAGCGCGAGGCACACATCGTGGCGCAGGCCGGTGCACCCGGGCAGGTCACGATTGCCACCAACATGGCCGGCCGCGGTACCGACATCGTGCTCGGCGGCAGTCTGGACGTGGCCCTGGCCGCATTGCCCGAAGACGCCAGCGAGATCGACCGCCAGCGCGTCAAGGCCGAGTGGAAGAAACTGCACGAACAGGTGCTCGCCGCCGGCGGCCTGCACATCATCGGCACCGAGCGGCACGAGTCGCGACGCATCGACAACCAGTTGCGCGGCCGTTCCGGCCGTCAGGGCGATCCGGGCTCCTCGCGTTTCTACCTGTCGCTGGAAGACAACCTGCTGCGCATCTTCGGTGGCGAAGGCCTGGTGCGCTGGATGAAGCGCTTCGGCATGAAGGACGACGACGCGCTGGAAGATCGCATGATCAGCCGGCAGATCGAGAAGGCCCAGCGCAAGGTAGAGCAGCACAACTTCGACATCCGCAAGCACCTGCTGGAATTCGACGACGTCGCCAACGACCAGCGCAAGGTGATCTACCGCCAGCGCGACGAACTGCTCGAGGGTGACGACGTGTCGGCCACCGTTGCCGACATCCGCGAGGATGTGGTGCAGACCATGGTGCGCGCGTACGTGCCGGCCGAAAGCATCGATGAGCAATGGGATCTGGCTGGTCTCGACCGCGAGCTGGAAAGCGAGTTCGGCCTGTCGCTCGAGTTGAGGCACTGGGTCGAGCAGCAGCACGAGATCGATGCCGAGATGATCCTCGAGCATGTGCGCAAGGCGGTCGGCGAGCTGTTCCAGGCAAAGGAAGCGCAGATCGGTGCCGACACCATGCGCCAGCTGGAAAAGCACATCATGCTGACGGTGGTCGACAACGCCTGGAAGGATCACCTGGCCAACATGGACTACCTGCGCCAGGGCATCTATCTGGTCGGCTATGCGCAGCAGGATCCGAAGCAGGCTTTCAAGCGCGAGTCGTTCAAGCTGTTCTCCGAGATGCTCAGCCGGATCAAGACCGAAGTGGTGCAGATGCTGGCGCGGATCCGCATTCGCAGCGAAGAGGAAGTCGCCGCGATGGAAGCCGAGCAGCAGCGTCTGGCGGATCGCCTGCAGAAGCAGATGCTGGCAACCGGTGGCGGCGCGCCGGTGGGCGCATTCGGCGGCGATGCGGAAGCACCGGTTGGCGCCGGCATGCGCATCGCACAGCAGCCGGCCGAGCACGATGGTCCCAAGGTGGGACGCAACGAGCCGTGCCCATGCGGCTCGGGCAAGAAGTACAAGCACTGCCATGGCCAGCTAGCCTGAGCCATGCTGGCAGTCGTGAAAAACCCCGCCGCGGCGGGGTTTTTCATGGGCGCAGATTCAATCCGCGCTGAATCAATCTTCGCCGCCCGGCGGCCGCGTGCGATGCGGCTCGGCATTCACCGTGATGGACTGCGGCTCCTCGCCATCCAGTCGCAGTGCGGTCAGCTGGCCGCCCCATACGCAGCCGGTATCGATCGCATACACGCCGAGCCCGGCGAAGCGACCGAGCGTGGACCAGTGACCGCAGACGATGCGGGTGTCGCGCCGGCGCATGCCGGGCACTTCGTACCAGGGATATAGCCCGGGCTTCTGCGTGCCGGGGATGCCTTTGGCCTCGAAGTCGATGCGCCCGTTGACGTCGCAATAGCGCATCCGGGTCATCGTGTTGATCGTGGCGCGCTGACGATCCAGCCCCTGCAGGCGGCTTGACCACACCGCCGGCCGGTTGCCGAACAAGTTGCGCAGCAGGCGCGGATGACGCGGGCTGGACAGTTCGCGCTCGACGTCTTCGGCCGCTCTCTGCGCCTGCCGCAACGTCCACATTGGCGCCAGGCCGGCATGCACCATCGTCCAGTTGAGCTGTTCGTCGTGGTGCAGCAGTTTCTGCGAACGCAGCCATTCGAACAGCACCGGCGCGTCGTCGGCGAACAGCACTTGACGCAGTTCGGGATTCACCCGCGCCTGCGCATCCTGACGCCGCTGGGCAATCGCCAGCAGGCTCAGGTCGTGGTTGCCCAGGGTGACCACGCTGTGCTCGCGCAGGCTGTGGATCAGCCGCAGCGTCTCCAGCGACTGGCCGCCGCGGTTGACCAGATCGCCGCAGAACCACAGCCGGTCGGTCGCCGGGTCGAAGCGCAGCTTGTCCAGCAGGCGTTGCAGTTCCGGGTAGCAGCCCTGCACGTCGCCGATTGCATAGGTGGCCATCCGTGTGCCGTCCGTCAGTGCAAGGTGCGCGGGATGGCGAGCGTGAAGCGCGGGATCGGCGCCTCGAAGCGGGTACCGTCGTCGGCCAGCATCAGGTAGCTGCCGCCCATGGTGCCCACCGGAGTCTCCAGCACCGCGCCGGAGGTGTATTCGAAGTTGTCGCCCGGGCGCATCCAGGGCTGCTCGCCCACCACGCCGTCGCCGCGCACTTCCTCCACCTTGCCGTTGGCGTCGGTGATCACCCAGTGCCGGGTCAGCAGGTGCGCGGGCACGCTGCCCGCGTTGTGCAGCGTGATGGTGTAGGCGAACACGTAGCGGTTGTCGTCGGGGCGGGACT
>DAHUXL010000241.1 GCA_027307195.1 Rhodanobacter sp.
CCGGGACTGCAGAGCCCGGCTGACACCTTCGACAAAGGCCGGGTGACTGAACCAGCGGGCCGAAACATTGACCGCGACGCGGATCGGCGGCACGCCAGCCAGATTCCATGCCTGGATCTGCGCGCAGGTCGCCTGCATCACCCACTCGTCGATGCGGCGGATGAGGCCCAGACTTTCCGCCACCGGAATGAACTCCCCCGGCAACACTTCGCCGCGTTCGGGATGCATCCAGCGCAATAGCGCCTCCACTGCCACGATGCGCCCCGTGCGCAGCTCGACGCTGGGCTGGAACACCAGCTGGAATTCGTTGCGCGCCAGCGCCTGGCGCAGCTCGGTCGCCAATTGCATGCGCCGGCGAGTATCAGCGTGCATGATCGGCGTGTAGAAACGGAACGTATTGCGCTCTTCGGTTTTCGCCGTATACATGGCCGCGTCGGCATTCGCGATCAATGCAGCCGCATTGTCGCCATCGAGCGGGTAACCGGCCACGCCGATGCTGGCGCTGAGTACTATCTCGTAGTCGTCCACCAATACCGGGTCGGACAGTGCAGCCAGCAGGCGGTTGACGACCGCCCTGGCGTCCTCACGCAAGCCCAACCGCGGGATCAACACGGTGAATTCGTCGCCGCCGATACGCCCCGCCACATCACCGTCGGACAACTGCCGGCGAATGCGTTCGCCCACCTTGACCAGCAGACGGTCGCCGATCGCATGGCTATAGCTGTCGTTGACGATCTTGAAAGCATCCAGATCGATGAATAGCACCACCGCCGCCAGCCGTTCGCGTTCGGCCACCATGATAGCCTCGCCGCAGCACCGCTCGAACTCCGCGCGGTTGACCAGTCCGGTCAGTGGATCGTGCCGCGCCAGATGCTCGAGCCGGTGCTGGTTTGCCTTCGCCTCATGGACGTCGGTGAACACCGCAACGTAATAGACCACCTGATTGTCCGCATTGCGGATCGTGCTGATGCTGAGGTGCTCGGGATAGCTGCTGCCGTCGTTGCGGGTGGTCTGCACCTCGCCGATCCAGTTGTGACCGGAGGCCACGCTGTTCCAGATCGACTGCGGCAGCGGCTTGCCATCAGGCAGGCGACGGTTGTCGTCAAGGCGCTTGCCTAGCAATGCGTGGCTGGTGAAACCGGTAAGGTCGACATGTGCGGCATTGGTCGAGATCACCCGGCGCCCGGCATCGGCAATGATCACGCCTTCGGCGATGCTGGCCAGCGCTTCGGCCGCCACGCGGCGCTCCTGCTCCATCGCCACGCGCTCGGAGATGTCGCGGATGATCGCCTGGCGCACCGGCCGATTGCCCCAGTTGGCGAGGCTGCTCTGCGTCTCGATCGGTCGTTTGCTGCCGTCCGCACCGAGCAAGGCGTTGGTAATCGCACGGCCGGTCTGTTGCCCGGGTAGCGGTTGCATGAACAGGTGCACGAAACGGTCGCCGATCAGTTCATCCGCATCGCGCCCGGTCCATACCGACGCAGTGCGGTTCACGTCCAGGATCCGGCCGCTGGTTTCATCGACCATCACGATCGCATCGGGGGCACTGTCGAACAGCAGACGATAACGTTCCTCGCTGCCTCGGACGCTGGCCAGGATGCGGCGCGCCATGCTCAACCACATCAGCATCGCAATGCATGCAATGCCAAAAACGCTGCCGAACAATATCCTCCCGATCCAGGTAGCACCGTGTGCAATCTCCAGCGAGAAGATATTGGTGCGCGGCCCTATATAACTGTTGAGCGCATAAATGCGATCGCGCTGGCGAGCCAGTTCGACGCTCGACAACCCAGCGCCAGCATGGGCAGCCTGAAGTTTTCGTGCAATGCCCGCGAGTTCGGCAATCGAGTCATCCGTCGAGTGCCACGCCACCAGTGCCTCGCTCATGTGCGGAGCAGAAGGAAAATGCTCGAATATGAAAATCATCCCGGGTATGGCTGCGGGTATCACACCGCCACGGTCAAATGCCAGCGCGACCTTTTTCCTGTCAAAGTTGCCTGACGCTATGGCGTCACGCGCCCAGCGGTCAGACTCGAGTATTGCGTAGTTACGCTGAAAATCGACGAGATTCGCGGCATCGCCCTTGGCAGCATAGGCGTCCAGATCAATCACCGATTGCTTCTGTGCCTTGGACCAAAGACTCTCGCCGTTCAAGAAACCGGCGAGAGTGATCTGAACCTGCAGTGCTCCCCAAGTCAGGGCAAGAATCAGCCCGATCATGGCGATCAACGCATATGCCAACGGCATCAAGCGTCGGGACAACGGCCGTTGCAAGGTGGTCCTGGCGGTACGCATCGTGCCTCTCATGACCTGTACGTCATGGACCTATCGTCGCATTTTGCCGCGGCCGTGTCCCGTTTCTTCAGGCCGCTGCTTCGCTCATCACCTCAAGCTCGTGATGCGTCTCGATACAACGATCCATGCTGATGCGCATGCTTACATAGCTCCGTTTGATGCAATCACCGACATGGGCCACCTCCTCGGCAGACGGCGCTGTCCCCATCAGAGTGCAGACGATTTCCAGGGCCTCCCACGGATGGGTATCGTCATATGCGGCATGCAATTGCAGCCAACGCAGACTGCCCACCCTGGCCTCCGACGGAAAACTGTCGGCATAGGTTTTACTCTCGAAAACCTTCTGCGACCACTCGCCAGTGGCGCCCTCGACGGCGTAGTTGGTGGCGGCAATGCTGGCGGCAAGCGAGCCATTGGTGCAGATCTCCTCGCACCAGCTGGCAAGTGTTCCCGTGCCATGTGGAGCCCGACCGTGCAGCACCGCGTCACGCTCCACACCTGCGCCTTCAGCCCAGGTGAGCCAGTATTCGGCATGGTTCTGTTCGACGCGGATGTTGCGTACCAGCCAGCGTCGCGCAAGATTGTCGCCGGGACTGCGGCCAAAACGGGTCTTGAGCAGGCTCAATGCCATGTAGGCGGGGAAGCGCTCGATGACCGGCCAGATGCCCATCATGAAATTGGCCGTAGACACCGGATCAAGGCTGGCTGTCCGCATCAGGTCCCACAGCACATGGTCCACGACGCCCTGTTTGGCGCTTTCGCAATCAGCCACCATGTCCTGGGCCCATTGTGGATAGCTGGTCAGTTCAGTCAGCGGGCCGCTACGTTCGAAACGAGTATGGTTGTTCATCAGGATTTTCCTCAGAGTTGGGCGGTTCGGTTGGTTACTGCTTCGCTTCGCCGGTACAGAAATGTCTGCTTCCGGTCGTACCCGGCACCGCGATGCGATGCCGAAATCCCTGAATTCGTGACCACTGAGGATGGCTCGTGGTGGCGGCTGCACCTTGCAAGGCCGACAGCGCTCTCCCACTCCTTCTCACACCATGGATGGCCAAACAGGTCACGCCCTGTCGACGCAGGGTAACCCTGCCGCGCGGGTCAATATCGGTGGATGTACCATTTTTTTGGTGCACGGGCTGCCTGCGACGCTGGCCCGACTCCCCGCCTCATGAGGCATGCAGCATGACCACACCCGATTTCGATCACGGCCCGCTCGCCCACGTCGACTGCCAGCAAGGCGCCGAGGGCTGGACGCTGGTTTTCACGCGCGCCCTGCCGCAACCGCCGCAACGCGTGTGGGACGTGCTCACCGATCCCGACCAGCTGCGTGCCTGGTCGCCGTATACCGCAGACCGCCATCTCGCCAGGATTGGCGAAGCCAACTTGACGATGCTCGACGGCATGACGTCGGGAAACATCCCCACCACGATCACCCATGCCGATGCACCGAGACTGCTTGAGTACACCTGGCAACTCGATCAATTTGGCCGCAGCGTGCTGCGCTGGGAGCTCGAACCGATCCCTGGCGGCACACGATTGACCCTGCGCCAGACCGTCCGCGATGCGGAGTGGACTCCCAAGATCGCCGCCGGCTGGCATTTGTGCCTGCTCGTGGCCGAACGGCTGCTGCAGGGGCATCCGGTCAAGCCGATCATCGGCGAGACGGCTTACGCCTTCGGCTGGCAGACGCTCCGCGATGCCTACGCAGCGCGATTGCAAATGCCCCGGCCATGATGCCGAGCTGATTCAGACCGCCAGCGCGCGACCGATCCTCCGGTCAGTCGTGATGCTCGCGCAACTGCGCCGGCGTGCCCGCACGGTCGAGTCCGCCCTGTTCGAGCCAGCGTCGGGTATCCGCTTTCGCGCGGGCGATCAGTACCGCCGCCGCCGAGTAGTCATATGGCGATATGTCGAGCGGGCACAGGCTGGGCACGATACGCAGCTCGACTGCACCCCGCGCAAGACGATCGGCATCGTGCACCAGCTGGCGAGCCACCAACAGACTGAGCGCGTGCATGGCACGTGCAATCGCACCTGTCGGCGCCTTTTCGAGCGCGCAGGCAAAACCGGTGGGCAGCACGATGACGCGGGTGGCGCCGAGGCCGATCGCCACCGAGATCGGCGTGTTGTTGGCCACCCCACCATCGATCAGCAGGCGCCCGCCGATCTGCACCGGCGGATACACGCCGGGAATGGCCGCGCTGGCCAGCACCGCGTCGACCACCGGACCCGCCGACAACAGCACCTCCTGCCCGGTCAGCATGTCCGTAGCGACGAGATGAATCGGCAGGGTGGCGTCTTCAATCCGCGCATAGGACAGGTACCGTTCGAGCAGGCGCCGCAAGCCGTCTGAATTCACCAGATGATCGCGCTGCCGCAGCAACCCGACCACACTTCCCAGATTCAACGGGAACACATCGCGCCGCTTCAGCGCGCACCAGATTCGTTCCAGTTCGCGGGCACCGGCAGGCGTCGGATCACCGGCAAAGTAGGCTGCGTTGATCGCACCTGCCGACGCGCCCACCATGAAGGCCGGCCTCTCGCCCCAGTCGAGCAGGGCCTGCAACATCCCCACCTCGACCGCGCCCAGGCTGCCGCCACCCGCCATGACAAAGGCGGTGCGCCGCGCGCCCACATCAATGATCGAAATTGCCTGAACCATTTCAGCTACCTGGATAAACCGCCATCGCGCTTCACGCAGCAATCTGATGCAGATGAAGCGGCCCGGTTCCTTGCGGATACTCGTCGTATTCCAGGTCAGGCGCGACGCTTCGTCGTTGATGGATCATCGGCCAAGCGCGCTGATATCCGCCGCTTCCAGTACCACCTTCGGTGCGCCGTGCCGCGCGACAGCCAGCATCGCGCGGCCGACGATCTCGGTACTCAGCACGGTATTTGGCATCATCGCGCGCAGCAGCGGCAGCAACGGCCGGCTCAGCGTGTAGAACCAGCGATACGAGCCGGTCTTTGAATGGATGCCGTGCAGCGGCTGGATGATGCCGGGACGAAACACGTACACCGCCTTGAACGGCAATCGCTGCAGCGCGTTCTCGAGCCGCCCGCGCACGCGCGCCCACATCGTCGTGCTGGTTTCGCTGCTGTCCGCGCCGGCGCCGGAAACATAGACGAAGGTCATCTGCGGATTCAGCCGTGCCAGCACCTGCGCCGCCACCAGCGTGAGGTCGTGCGTGAGCCGCGTGTACTGCGCCTCGGCCATACCGGACGAGGTCACGCCGATGCAGAAGAAGCATGCATCGTAGTTTTCCAGCTCGGCTTCGACGCTGGCGTAATCGAACAGATCCTGCCGCACCAGCTCCCTCAGCTTCGGATGCTGCTGGCCTGTCGCGGTGCGCCCGACGGTCTGCACCAGGGTCACATCATCGGCGAGCAGGCATTCGCGCAGCGCGCCCTGACCGACCATGCCGGTGGCACCAAAAATCAGGATCTTCATGGGTTCGTTTCCTGGCTGATATCCGGAATCATGCGGTACCGCGACCGGCAGCCATATCGGCCAGCCTGGCAATCGTGTTCATGTTGCGCGCCGTGCCCGACTTGGCCGCCGGTATCTTCAGCCGCGAGTCGGCCATGCCGTCGCCGTAATGCACGTAGATCTCGCGCCGCCCCAGCGCCAGCCGTTCGCCCTTCGCACCGGTGACATCATGCAGCGCCGCAGCGGGCGGTGATGC
>DAHUXL010000242.1 GCA_027307195.1 Rhodanobacter sp.
CCGGGTTACGCCGGCCACGCGTTCTGGGACAGTGATTCGTGGGTGTTCCCCGCCCTGCTCCTGCTGCACCCGGAACGCGCCAAGCCGATCGTGATGTTCCGCTCGCGCACGATGCAGCCCGCGAGGGAGCGCGCGAAGCAATACGGCGTGAAAGGCACGATGTATCCGTGGGAGGCCGATCCGGAAACCGGCGTCGACCATACGCCGCACTTCGCCTACGGCGTGTTCCGCGAGATCCACGTCAACGCCGACATCGCGATCGCGCAGTGGCAGTACTACCTCGCCACCGGCGACGACGCCTGGCTGAAGCAGCATGGCTGGCCGGTGATCCGCGAGATCGCGCAGTTCTGGGTCAGCCGGGTCACCTACGACAAGGTGCAGGATCGCTACGAGATCCACCACGTCACCTCGCCCGACGAGGCCTATGACGATGTACCGAACGACTCGTTCACCAATGCCGCGGCGCGCAAGTCGCTGCAGATCGCGATCAAGGCGGCGAAGCTCGTCGGCGATGCGCCCGATCCGCAGTGGGCCACGATCGCCGCGAAGATGTATATCCCGTTCGACCAGAAGAACCAGCGCCATCTCGACTTCGACGCCTCGGTGCCGCACGACAAGATCACTTGGATGGGCTCGTCGCTGGCCTGGCTGATGTATCCGAACCTGGACCTGCCGATGTCGCCGCAGGTGCGCCGCAACGACTTCGCGTTCCAGCTGCACGAACTGAAAGTGCATGGCGACGACCCGAACGAGATGATGATGGTGATGCTCGCCGTGGGCGCGGCCGAGCTGGGCGACAGCAAGGCGGCGGGCGAGTGGATCCAGCGCAACCTGGTCGGCTTCCTGAAACCGCCATTCAACGTGCGCACGGAAACCGTCGCCAACAACGCGGGCTACATCCTCGCGACTTCGGCCGGCTTCGTGCAGAGCTTCGTCTACGGCCTCAGCGGCCTGCGCATCGAGGACGACGGCCTGGCCGAAGCGTATGCGCCGGTGCTGCCGCCGGGATGGACATCGCTGACGCTCAGGCGCATCACGTACCGCGGCAAGCGCTACGACATCCGCATCGATCGCGATGCCGGCGGCAAGGCAAGGCTGACCCGAACGGCACTGTGACAGCGGAGGCATCGCACCATGCAGCGGCGACACCACATGTTCTTCCGGCTCATCGCACTGGGCGCCTGTGGCGTCGCTGCGATCGCGCACGGGCAGACCGATCCCAGCTTCCTGCTGACCGCCACCGCGAAGGACTTCACCAACTATTTTCCCGGCCAGTTGGCCAACGGCTATCTCTCCACTTTCACCGCGCCGCGCGGCACCGAAGGCAACCTGGCCTACCTGGTCGCTTTCATGGATTACACGAAGGACGACATCGCGCGACCCGCGGCCATTCCCGGCTGGACCGAGATCGACTACAGCGCCGGTCAGTCCGCCGCCGGCCATTTCTGGATGAACCAGGTCGATCTTTCGCCGGCGCTGTTCCAGGATTACCGGCAGACGCTGAATCTTCACGACGCCACCCTGACCACGCGTTATCGCTACCTCGATCACGGCAGGGTCACGGCGGTCGAAGTGACGACTTTCGTCAGCCAGGCTTCGTCGCACCTGGCCGCCACGCGGCTCGCGATCACGCCGGATTTCGACGGCGAGATCGAGCTTTCGTTCGCACTCAACCCCTGGGCGCCGCATCAGCCGCGCTTCGCGCTGGGCGAGCTGAGCGGCGAGCAGATGCAGGAACAGGTCGCCTCGCGCAACCTGAAACTGCAGGCGATTCCGCCCGCGACGCCGGACCGCGCGCCGCTGTGGTACCACGGCGACACCCACGTGCTCGACAGCGACGGCGATGCACACGACCTCACGCTTCGTTTGGACGGCCGTGCCGAACAAGGCCTGGCCATGGCCGAGGCCGCGGCGATCCAGTTGCCGGACGGCTTGAAGCCGCGCGAATCGCTGTTCTACCGCAGCGACTACCGCGTGGCCCTGAACCTGCGCGTGCCAGTGCGCAAAGGCGTCACCTACACCTTCACCAAGTACGTCGCCGCGTCGCGCCAGGGCTGGGGCGGCGACGCCAAGGCCGATCTCGCGCTGGCGAAGGCGGCGCGAGATGCGGGATTCGCGAAGCTGCTCGCGGCGCACCAGGCAGCGTGGCGCGAACTGTGGCAGACCGATATCCGCATCGACGGCGATCCGCAGGCACAGCAGATCGTGCATTCCGACCTGTACTACCTGCTGTCCAATTCGACCCGCGATACGGCGTGGCCGATCGGCGCCTGCGGCATGACCACCGGCTATGCCGGACACGCCTTCTGGGACAGCGATTCGTGGGTGTTCCCGGCACTGTTGCTGCTGCATCCGCAACGGGCGAAGTCGCTGGTGATGTTCCGCAGCCGCACCCTGCCGGCCGCCGAACAACGTGCACGCGAACGCGACCTGCGCGGCGCGATGTATCCGTGGGAGGCCGATCCGCAGAACGGCAGCGAACAGACCCCGCACTTCGCCTACGTGCTGGGCGAACGCGAGATCCACGTCAACGCCGACATCGCGATCGCGCAATGGCAGTACTACCTGGCCAGCGGCGACAAGGCATGGCTGCAGCAGCATGGCTGGCCGGTGATCCGCGCGGTCGCGCAGTTCTGGGCCAGCCGGGCGACGTACAACGCGCCGCAGCAGCGCTATGAAATCCTGCATGTCACCTCGGTCGACGAGGATTACAACGACGTGCCGAACGACACCTTCACCAACGTCTCCGCGGCCAAGGCACTGCGCATCGCCACCGCCGCCGCCAAGGTCGTTGGCACTACGCCCGATCCGCGCTGGGCGGACATCGCTGCGCGCATGTATGTACCGTTCTCCGCAAAGGACGGCCATCACCTGGACTTCGACCCCAGCGTGCCGCACGACATCGACTCCTGGGGCGGCAGCGCCCTGCCGATGCTGGCGTATCCCTCGCTCGACCTGCCGATGAGCGCACAGGTGCGCCGGCGCGACTTCGACTATGCGCTGGCGCCGATCGCACGGTCGCACCGCGATCCGAACAGCATGGGACTGGCGCCGACCTCGATCGCCGCCGCCACGCTGGGCGACGGCGCCGAAGCCAGCGCGTGGTTCCGGCGCAACATCACCGCGAACGTGCTGAAGCCGCCGTTCAACGTGCGTACCGAGACCGCGAGCAACAACACCGGCTACTTCCTCACCGCCGCGGCCGGGCTGTTGCAGAGCATCGTCTACGGCTTTTCCGGACTGCGCATCGAACAGGACGGACTGGTCGAGGCGTATCCGCCGATGCTGCCGCCGCAGTGGACAGCGCTGACGTTCAGGCACATCGCGTTCCACGGCAAGCTCTACGACGTCGCGATCACCCGCGACGCCGACGGCAAGGCCAGGCTGACCCGCACCTTGCGCACCACCCCCTGAATCGGGAGAGCAGACATGACGCACACATCCAGCCCTTCTCGCGGAAAACCCGCTGATGCCGCCCGCCGGCGTGCCCACCGGATGAGGCCGTGGCTGGCCACGCTGCTGCTGATTTCTGCATCCGCCGCATCGGCCATGCCCGCCGCGCCGAATCCAGCGAAGACGCGGGCTTACATCGACAAGGCGTGGACCACGCTGACGCGCTCGATGGACGACTGCGCCGCGCTGGCCGACACCAAGGTGGCCGGCCATCCGGTGCTCTATTTCCCTGCAGACCTGCCGCTGCCGAAGCGGCTGACCGACATCGGCAAGCGCTGCGGCGTCGACGTGCAAAAGCTCCCGCGCGCGATCGAGCGGCTGGGCGACATCGACGCCACGACGTTGCCCGCGCAGGGCCTGCTCTACCTGCCGCATCCGTACGTCGTGCCGGGCGGTTTCTTCAACGAGATGTACGGCTGGGACAGCTATTTCATCGTGCTCGGCCTGGCCGCCGACCAGCGCACCGCGCTGGCCAAGGACATGGTCGACAACGCGCTGTTCGAGGTGGAGCACTACGGCGGCGTGCTCAACGCCAACCGCACGTATTACCTCAGCCGTTCGCAGCCGCCATTTCTCAGCGCGATGATGGCCGTGGTGCTGGATGATCCGGCCAGCTTCCCCGACGCCGAGGCGAGGCGCGCCTGGCTGACCCGTGCGTATCCGCTGGCCGTGCGCAACCACGACATCTGGGCGCGGCCCGAGCATCGCGCCGGCGACACCGGGCTCGCGCGCTACTACGACCTGGGCAGCGGTCCCGTGCTGGAGGCGCACGACAGCAGTTACTACCTTGGCATCATCAAGTGGCTGCGCGCGCATCCCGCGGAGGACCCCGGCTATCTCATCAAGGCAGCAGAACACCCGGACGATGCCGAAGCCGCACGCCTGAAGCAGGAAAGCTGCGACGTGCGCGCCTCGAAGGTCTGCGCAGGCGCCTGGCTCGACGGCTACCGCCTCACCGCCGACTATTACCATGGCGACCGCGCCATGCGTGAATCGGGCTTCGACACCAACGCGCATTTCGGACCCTTCGGTGGCTCGACCCATCACTACGCCGACGTGAGCCTGAACAGTCTGCTCTACCGCTACGAACGCGACCTGCACGACTTCGCCGCGCAACTGGGCAAGGCGGGCGACGCCGAACGCTGGGCCAAGACAGCCGACACGCGCAAGGCGGCGATGGACAAATACCTGTGGCGTCCGGAATCCGGCATGTACCGCGACTACGATTTTGTGGCCGGCAAGCCCTCGCCCTGGCCCTACCTCACCACGTTCTATCCGCTGTGGGCCGGCGCGGCCTCCGCGCAGCAGGCTGCCGCGGTGCGTGGCCAGCTGGCCATCTTCGAACGCAAGGGTGGCCTGAGCATGGACGACCGCCCTGCCGGCGTGCAGTGGGGCGACCCGTTCGGCTGGGCGCCGACCAACTGGCTGGCCGTGTCGGGCCTGGATCGCTACGGCTTCCACGACGACGCGCGGCGCCTCGCAGGCAAGTTCACCGCCACGGTGGACCGAAGCTTCGCCGACGACGGCACCATTCGCGAGAAATACAACATGGCGCTGGGCAATGCGGACGTAAAGGTCAGCGCCGGCTACAGCCAGAACGTGATCGGCTTCGGCTGGACCAATGGCGTGTACCTGAAGATGCAGGAAATCCTGCACCGTGCCGATGCCAAGGCGCCGCCTGCCGCTGCGGCAGTCAAGGTGAAATGACATCCGCGCGGCGCGTCGTCGGGGCAACTCCAGCGATCCGCCCCTGCTCCTGATCGAGCGGTCTCGATAGAGACCGCTCTTGATAGAGGGAAGAGCCATGCAGGCAACACGTCACGCACACTTCGCCGGAAACCATCGGCTCCGTGCCGCATTGCTCGGCATGGCACTGCTTTGCACGACGGCGTTTGCGCAACACGCGCCATCCGGCGTGAAAGCCGACGGCAGCGTGACCACGCCGGTGGCGACCATCCCGTACTCGGCGTATGCCTCGCCGCAAGCGCGCGCCTTCTTCCCGCAGATGATCAACGCGGGAAGCAAGGCACCCCCGTTGAGTGCGCCGATCGCACAGAGCCGCAGCTTCTACGATCGCCTCAACAGCGCTCGTGCCGCGCGCATGGAAAAGCTCTACCCGGTAACGACCCATCGTGAAACGATCGCCGGCGTGGGCACCGACGTGGTGCTGCCCGCGCGGGGCATCGCCACGAAGAACCGCCATCGTGTCTTGATCAACCTGCACGGCGGCGCCTTCCTGTGGGGCGCGCACAGCGGCGCGCTGGTCGAATCGATACCAATCGCCAGCCTCGGCCGCATCAAGGTCGTCAGCGTCGATTACCGGCAGGGGCCGGAGCATGTGTTCCCGGCCGCCAGCGAGGATGTCGAAGCGGTCTACCGCGCCCTGCTCAAGCAGTACCCGGCGAAGAACATCGGCATCTACGGCTGCTCGGCCGGCGGCGTGCTCACCGCCGAGGCGGTGGCGCGGATCATCTCGAAAAGGCTGCCGGTGCCGGGAGCGATCGGTACGTTCTGCGGTTCGGTCAGCGAGCTGGCCGGCGACTCCACCTACATCGCGCCCGGACTCAACGGCGATCCGTCGTCCGCCAGGCCGCTCAAGCTGGCCGACCTGCCGTACTTCAAGGGCGCCAGCGCCAGCGATCCGCTGGTATTCCCGGCCAACTCGCCCGCGCTGCTGGCGAAATTCCCGCCGACCCTGCTGATTACCGGCACCCGCGACTTCACCATGAGCTCGGTCCTGCACAGCCAGCTACTGCTGACCGCCGCGGGAGTGGATGCTGAGCTGCATGTCTGGGACGGCATGTGGCATTCGTTCTTCTCCGATCCGGAAATGCCCGAATCCCGCGAGGCGTACGCCGTGATGGTGAGCTTCTTCGACCGCAGACTCGGACCTTAGCCGCACGAACAGTCTTTGCCCCGCAGGGCGGGGCCGGGTATTCTCTGTCGTATCGACAGCCACGCGCCGTGCCATGAACCCACAGACCGTCCTGGTCATAGATGACGAACGTGACATCCGCGAACTGCTCACCATCACGCTGGGGCGGATGGATCTGCAGGTCGACGCCGTCGGCACCGTGACCGAGGCGCGTCGCGCACTGGCCGAACGCAGCTACGACTTGTGCTTCACCGACATGCGTTTGCCGGACGGCAATGGCCAGGAGGTGATCGAACTGATCGCCGCGAACCATCCGGACATGCCGGTGGCGATGATCACCGCCTACGGCAACGTCGATGCCGCCGTGAACGCGCTGAAAGCCGGCGCTTTCGATTTCGTTTCCAAACCGGTCGACATCCAGATGCTGCGCGGACTGGTGCGCACCGCGCTGCGACTGGCCGAAGAGAAGCGCAGCGGCGGCGGCGCGGCGAAGACCGGCGATTCCGGCGAGCGCCTGATCGGCGACTCGGCGGCGATGCAGCAGGTGCGCGCCACCATCGGCAAGCTGGCGCGCAACCAGGCACCGGTCTACATCGCCGGCGAATCGGGCGTGGGCAAGGAGCTGGTGGCGCGGCTGATCCACGAACAGGGTCCGCGCGCCAGCGGACCGTTCGTGCCGGTCAACTGCGGCGCAATTCCGTCCGAGCTGATGGAAAGCGAGTTCTTCGGCCATCGCAAGGGCAGCTTCACCGGCGCCAGCACGGACAAGGAAGGCCTGTTCCAGGCCGCCCAGGGCGGCACGCTGTTCCTCGACGAAGTGGCCGAACTGCCGCTGCACATGCAGGTGAAACTGCTGCGCGCGATCCAGGAAAAAGCAGTGCGTCCGATCGGCGGCCGCGACGAGATTCCGGTCGACGTGCGCATCCTGTCCGCCACCCACAAGAACCTCGGCCACCTGGTCGAGCAGGGCCAGTTCCGCCAGGATCTGTTCTACCGCATCAACGTGATCGAGCTGCGTGTGCCGCCGTTGCGCGAACGTCGCGGCGATGTGCCGCTGCTGTCCGCCTTCATCCTCAAGGCGCTGGCCGGCAAGAGCGGCGAGAGTGTCGGCCAGCTGTCGCCGGCGGCGCGTGATGCACTGGAAGCGTACGATTTTCCCGGCAATGTGCGCGAGCTGGAAAACATCCTCGAACGCGCGATGGCGATGTGCGACGGCGCCATCATCGACGCATCCGACCTGATGCTGCCGCAACGCAGTGCGCGCAGTGGCCATGACGTGCCAGCGGCCGCCGCAGCAAGTCACGAAGCATCCGCGGCGGCAGCGCCGGCCGCGGCCAGCGCCAATGGTGGCCTCGACGACTACATCAGTAATCTCGAACGCACCGCCATCGTCAAGGCGCTGGAAGAATCGCGTTACAACAAGACCGCCGCCGCGCGGAAACTCGGCATCACCTTCCGCGCCTTGCGCTACAAGCTGAAGAAGCTCGGCATCGACTGAGCTGATTGGTGTCGAGCCCCGGCTCATGGAATCCGTTGGTGCTGAGCGTAGCTTGCGTCAGCAAGCGAAGTCGAAGCGCTTTGAGCGCGAGACCCTTCGACTTCGGCGCTACGCGCCTACGCTCAGGGCAAACGGTGGATCGGCGGCTGAGGTCGACGGTGATCAGGGCGGCGAAAGCGCGAGAGCCGACGCGCTCTCATCCCGGGCGCGTCGCCTCCACCGGTGGCACGGCGGCGGCGCGCCGGGCCGGACCGAACACGGCCAGCTGGCCGAGCAGCCACAGCAACAGCGCACCGACGCCGAGCACCCATAGCGGCATCCGCGGCAGCTCGTAGTGCGTCATGAGCGACAGATTCGCCGCGACGCCGAGTGCCACACCCAGCACCACACCGATGCCGACGATCAGCGCGTTCTCGACCTGGAAATAGCGCAGGATGTCGCCACGCGTTGCGCCCAGCGCACGCCGCACGCCGATCGATCGACGCCGCTGGCCGACCCAGAAGCTGCTCAAGCCCACGATGCCGCCGGCCGTCGCCAGCAACAGCAACATGCAGACCGCAGCCATCATGATCGCCACGCCACGATCGGTGGCGTAGGCCTTCGTGCGTGCCTGCGCCAGTGTGACCACGCCGTCCTCCGGACTGATCAGACGCAGGCGACTCTGTGCAACCAGGGCAGCCGGCGCCGTGCGGAGTGCCGTCTCCAGTTGCCCGGGTTGCGTGCGCACCAGATAAACCACCCCGCCGGCATACGCCGCCCCGTCGTCGGAACTGGCGTAACGCGCCGGCACCAGCACGGTGTCCTCATCGATCGAACGCGTGCTGCTGCCCGCGTAACTTCCTTCCAGCCGATCGACTACACCGACGATCGTGCTCGGGTTGTCGTCGCTGAGATAGACGTGCTGGCCCACCGCCGCACCGTCAGGAAAAAGCTTGTGGGTCAGGTCGCGCGTAATGATGATCACCGCCGGCGCCAACTTGTCGTACGGCCCGAGTCTGCCGATCTCGTCGGCGCGGAAGTTGCGGCCGGCCACCAGCGCGGTGCCGAACGTGTCGAGCGCGTGCTCGTCGGCGAAATAGGAAAGCGCCAGCTGCGGCTTCGTCGTCTGCGCGACCTGGTGCTTGATATGCGCCAGCCCGCCGCCGCCCTGCTCCAGCGGATAGGACGCGCTGGCAAATGCGTCGCGCACGCCCGGCAGGCTGCGCAGGGTCGCCAGGTCGGCGCGCATCTGTGCATCGATATGCGGCACGTCCGGCAGGCCGATCCACTCGTTCCTGATCGCGAACAGATGCGCCTCATCCACGCCGCTCGGGCGCGACAGATGCACCACCCGCGTCTTGACGATGAACAGCGCGTTGCTGACCACCGCCAGGGTCAGCGCAATCTGCAGCACGATCAGCAGCGTGGCCATCTTGTGCCGGCGCAGCGCGGCAAGGATCGGTCGAATCTGGATCATCGTGTTTTCATCCGTTCGACTTCAGCTGCCACGCCGGCTGCACCTGGGCGGCGCGCCAGGTGGGATAGAGCGCGGCGATCAAGGTGGTAGCCACCGCGAGCAGCATGGTCAGCAGCAACAGCGACGCATCCAGCGTCGCGAGCCGGGCGATTTCCGGCTCGAACACGTGACCGATGCCGGCCATGCCCAGCGCCGTCAGCAACAGGCCCAGCACGCCACCCACCAGCCCGATCGCCGCCGCCTCGATCAGAAACTGGCGATAGATCGCGCCACGCGACGCACCCAGCGCGCGGCGCACGCCGATCTCCGGCGCGCGCCGCATGAAGCGGGCCAGCATCAGGCCGACCACGTTGACGAGGCAGATCAGCAAAAAGCTCACCGAGACGATCATCGACAGCGCCGAAGCCTTCGGCACCACGTTCATTATGTGCAGCCACTGCCCGACATCGGACAGGCGCACGTTCGGCGGCCAGGCAAAGCGGCCGACATGCTGCTGTTCGGCCGCGTAGTTGTGCAGCCAGTCGCGGTAGCGCGCCACGTCAGCGCGGGTGGGCAGCTCCACCCACGCGGCGATCCACGCGCATTCGCTGTGCAGCACGCTGTCCCAGTTCGGCAGGGCGGCATCGACGGAGTTCGTGCTGCAATAGAAATTGACGCTGGCGGCCTTCTGCAGATCAATGGCGCGACTGAATGGGAGGTACAGCTGGCGCGGATGGCTGAAGGGATACCACGCACTGCTCATATCGAAGAAGCGCGGGCTGGGATTCCAGTCGTCCAGCACACCGACGATGCGATAGGTGTGCGTGTCCAGGTTGATCTGGCGGCCCACGCTGTCGGCGCCACCAAACAGCTTCTGGTTGAGCGCGCTGCTGATCACCACCACGGCCGCGCGTTGATCGTCATCGCTGGCCGACCAGCCACCACCGTAGCGGAACGGCGCATCGAACATGGCGAAGAAGTCATGGCTGACCGCGTCGCCCTCCTGCGAAAGCGGCTGCTGCGCGTCATCCGGCAACACCGTCCACTTGCTGCCATAGATCAGCACCTGCCGCCGTGCCTGCTGCGCGTGCAGCAACGCCACGGCGTCGGTATAGCTGAGCAGCTGGGGCGGCTCGCCCTTCCCGTTGTGCGCCGGGCCGAAGTTGTCGATCTGCGGCACGAACAGCTGATTCGATTTCCACGGAATCGGATCGGCTGCAGTGGCACGGAACACCGCGAAGGTGACCATGCAGGTGGCGACGCCGCACCCCATCAGCAGCACCACGAGCGCGGTCAGCGCCTTGCTGCGCCGACAGCTGCGCAGGGCCAGGTCGAAGTAGTACGTCAGCAAGGACACCCCCTGAGTGGCCACTGTGCGCGTGACACGAAACTACCAGCTAGCTACCGCTGTCGGACGCCCGTAGCGCCTTGCGCAACGTGCGCAGCAGCACCTGCGTGGTGACCGGCTTGTCGATCACGTAGAGGTGCTCCAGCGGTGGCAGCTCGTGCAGATCCGGCGGCGCGCCGGGGCGCGCCAGCAGGATCACCGCATCGCTGTAGCCCTGCTCGATCAGCGCCGCCAGCGTGCGCACGCCCGTGAACAGGTTCATGTCCGCATCCAGCACGACCAGGTCGGGCAGGCCACCGGCCTCGATCCACTGCAGCGCGGCAGTACCGCTCTGGCTGGCATGCGCCTGGTAGCCGTAGGCATCGAGCGTATCGGTCAGCAGGGACAGCTGGCCGGCTTCTTCCACTACCACCAGCACGCGCTCGGCAGCACCTTCGAGGCTGCTGCGATCGTCCAGTTGCTCGCTGTCCGCCACCAGTTCCTCCAGCGGGATAAACAGGTCGAAGCGAGTGCCGCGGCCCGGCGCGCTATCCACCCGCATCACGCCGCCGTGGCTGCTGACGATGCGTTTGCACGACAGCAGACCCAGTCCGGTGCCGGCTTCCTTGGTGGTGAAAAATGGCTCGAACAGGTGCTCCAGCACTTGCTGATCCATACCGGGACCGGTGTCGATCACGCTGATCTGCAGGTAGCGGCAAGACCGCGGCTGTTCTTCAGGCAGAAAGAAATTCTCCGCCAGCTGCGTCTGCGCGGTCTCGATGCGCAAGTGGCCACCATCCGGCATGGCCTGGATCGCATTCAGGCACAGGTTGAGCAGGCACTGCTGCAGTTCGGTGTGGTTGCCCTCGAAGGACAACTCGGGGTCATCGATGGTCAGTTCCATCGACACCGTGCGCGGCACACTGCCTTGCATCAGCAGGTCGAATGCACTGAACAGCGCACCCAGGCGCACCTGCTCCGCGCGTCGCGCACCGCGCGCGAACGACAGCATCGAGTGCACCATGTCGAGACCGCGCTTGCCGCAGTCGCGCACCAGCTTGCCCAGCCGCGCCAGGCGCGGATCGTCCTGGTAATCCTGCAGGCTGTCACCGGCCAGCAGCAGCGGCTGCAGCAGATTGCGCAGGTCATGGCTGAGGCCGCCGGCGAGCATGGCCAGACTCTCGAAGCGTTGTGCGCGAATCAGCTCCGACTCGGCCCGGCGACTGGCCCGGCGTGCCTCGGCTTCGCTCAAGGCGCGGCGCACCGCGCTGGCCAGCCGGGCAGGGTTCTGCTTGAGGATGTAATCGGTGGCACCGTTGCGCAACGCCTCGATCGCCGCCTCTTCGCCCAACGTGGCGGAAACGAAGATGAACGGCAGATCCTCGTCGCGCTTGCGCAGCAGGTCGAGGGCATGCTGGCCGGAAAAACCTGGCATGCTGAGATCGGACAACACGATGTGCGGCTTGAACTCGTCAAGCGCGGCAATGAAGCGTGTCTCGTCGTCGACCAGCCGCACTTCATAGTCGATGCTGTCCGCCTCGAGCTCGGCCAGCACCAGCTCGGCATCGAGCTCGCTGTCCTCGACCTGAAGCACGCGAATGGTCGGCATGGCCCGAAGCTGCCGGTTTGGCATGTTGATTCCTGCGACAACCCATTAGGTTTACGGCGTCTGCACGCCTGCCCCGCGCCGCACCAGGCAGCTGCGCCCCCTTTTCCACCGCCCGATCAATCCTTTTCGGGCCCCTGATTCAATACTGCCCAGAACTGTCCCAGCGTGCGTACCGCCTCGAAAAACTGATCCACATCGACCGGTTTGATCACATACGCATTGGCGCCTATATCCCAGCTGCGGGCCAGGTCGCTTTCCTCGCGCGAGGAAGACAGGATCACCACCGGAATCCGTCGCAACCGCTCATCGCTGCGCATCTGGGTCAGCACATCCAGCCCGTTCATGCGCGGCATCTTGATGTCCAGCAGCACCACCGCCGGATCGCCCCGCTCACGCGACGACCATGCACCGCGCGCATAAAGATAATCCAGGCATTCCACGCCGTCTTCCACGTGCACCACCGGATTGGCCAGGTGCGCCTCGCCCAGCGCGTCCAGCGCCATCTCGGCATCGGCCATGCTGTCTTCAACCAGCAGGATGGTGCGCAGATCTTTCCTGTTCATGCTCGACTCTCGGTATGTGCGCCGGCCACATCAGTGGCTGGCAGCGAAAAATGGAAGCGGGCACCCTGCCCCGGCTCGGCCTCGGCCCAGACGCGTCCACCATGACGCGCCACGATCCGCCGCACATTCGCCAGACCGATACCGTTGCCCGGAAACTCCGAGGCACGATGCAGGCGCTGGAACACGCCGAACAGTTTGTCCGCATATTGCATGTCGAAGCCGGCGCCATTGTCGGCCACGGTGAATTCGTAGTCGCCGCGTCGCCCCTGCTGCACGCTTACTTCAATTTGCGTTACCTCGCAGCGGGCGGTGTACTTGACCGCGTTGCCGAGCAAATTCTGCCATACCGTCCGCAGCATGTTTTCATCGCCGATCACCATCGGCAATGGTGCGATGTTCCACACGATACGCCGATCCTGCACGCCTGATTCGGCCAATTCCCGGGCCTCATCGACCATCGACTGCATGTCGATCGCCTGCAGCCGCAATGCGCCCCGGCCGAGTCGCGAGAACACCAGCAGGTCATCGATCAGCAGCGCCATGCGCTGGGCCGAGCTGGCTATGACCTCGATGTAGTGGCTGACCTTGTCGTCGACACGGTCGCCCAGCTGATTTTCAAGTTTGCGCGCGAACCCGGAGATGTGGCGCAAAGGCGCACGCAGATCGTGCGACACCGAATAGCTGAACGCCTCCAGCTCGCGGTTGACGTCGGAAATCTGGCTTACCTTGCCCTCGAGCTGGCGATTGAGCTCGCTCACCTTCTGCTCGGCCAGTGCGCGGGTAGTGACATCGTTGACCGTCAGCAGCAACGTCGGCGCATCGGTATCCTGCTGTTGCAGGCGACGCGCATTGATCACCACATGGCGATCGACTCCGTCGACGGTGCGCTGGATCACGTCGTGGTCCCACAATTCGCGATCGCGCAACAGCACGTCGTTCAGCCGTTGCAGCAGGACATCGTCGTTCCACGCACCATCACCGATGTCGGCCAACGGCTGCGCGTTCCGGCTCGGATCCATCCCGTACAATTCACGGAAGGCGTTGTTCACCAGCAGGCTGTTCAAATCCTTGTCGAACAGCGCGATGGGCTCGCGCACGGCCTGGAAAATCTGCTGCGAGCGCTGCACCGCGCGGCCCTCGCGGGTTTCGGCCAGCTGACGCTGGCCAATCTGTCGCTCGGACATGGTCACTATGATCGTCAACAGCAACAGCTGCGCCAGCGCGGTGATGCTGAGCACCACGCGGCCATTGAAAGCCTTCCTGCCCGCATCCGCCTGCCGCCCCTCCAGCAGGCGGTCTTCATTGTGAACGATGTCGGTGATCTTGCCATTGATCAAGAACAAATCACCGGCATCGCGCAGCGATTGCCGCGCGCCCTCCGAATCACCCTGCTGCAGACGCGCCAGCGCCTGGTTCATCAAGGTAATGCGGCCATTCGCACCGCTTTCCAGAGCACCGATCGCGGCCTGCTGCTCCGGGTTGTCCAGCGTCATCTCGTGCAGTTGCCGCACCAGCCCGGGCACTTGCTCACTGGCCAACATGGCGCGCTTGCGGACCAGCTCACCACCATCGCCGGTCAGCAGCCGGTAGCTCGCCGACTCGCTGTCCCGCATCAGGTAGGCGATCTCATAGGTGAGCGATTTCACCGCATTGGAGTGGGTCACCCAGGTGGCGGCCCGTTGCGCATCACGCGAATTGTTGAGCGTGACCACACAGGGCAGCGCCACGATGACCATGATCGCCAGCAGCAGGCCGGCGGTACGCCAGCGCATGATTCCCCGCACTTTCATGTGGCTCGCAGCATCGGCCAACCCGATGTGGAAAAGACTCCCTGCATTCTGGCATGTTTCCACGAACCGTCTGTGAAGCTGTCGGCGCTCACTCGCTGTAGCGACTCATCGCCGTGGGCCTTGCGGCATCGCTTATGCCCCAGTCCTTGTTCGGCCCGGCCTGCATCGTGAAATGCAGTTCGCCGCCGGCCAGGATTTCGGCGTGATGCAGATAGGTGCGATCCAGCGGCTTGCCGTTGAGCGTCACCGCACCGACATACGGATGCGCATCATCCAGTGGCGCGGCGCTGACGGTGAACGTATGCCCGTTGCTCAGGTGGATCGCCGCCTTCGCCACGAATGGCCGGCCGATCGCATACTCGTCGCTGGCTGGCGTCACCGGATAAAAGCCGAGCGCGGTGAACACGTACCACGCCGACATCTGGCCGAGATCGTCATTGCCGGCCAGACCGTCCGGCCGCGCCGCGTACTGGCTGTCCATGATCTGCTTCAACCGGGCCTGGGTCTTCCAGGCTGCGCCGGCGTAGTCGTAGAGATAGGCGATGTGATGGCTCGGCTCGTTGCCATGCGCGTACCAGCCGATCAGGCCGGTGATGTCCTCGACGTTCTTGAAGTGGGTCGGGTCGACCTTGGCGTCGAACAGCTGGTCGAGCTTGTCGACGAATTTCGCATCGCCACCCATCGCGGCGATCAGTCCGGCAATGTCCTGCGGCACGTACCACGAGTACTGCCAGGCATTGCCCTCGGTGTAATCGCTGCCATAACCGGCCGCTTCCGGACTGAACGGCTCATGGAACTTGCCGTCGCTCAGCCGCGCGCGCATGAAGCCGGTCTGCGCATCCCACGCGTGGCGCCAGTTGCCGGCGCGCTGGTTGAACGTGGCGGCGACATCGGTCTTGCCCATCGCCTTGGCCATCTGCGCCAGCGACCAGTCGTCGTACGCATATTCAAGCGTCTTCGAGGCGCCCTCGGGTTCCTTGTCGATCGGCACGTAACCGAGCTTCATGTAATCGGCGAGGTCGCCGTACGGCGCATAGGTGGCGCTGGCCACCATCGCCTTCATCGCCGCATCGACATCGAAGCCGCGCACACCCTTGATGTACGCATCCGCGATCACCGGCACCGCGTGGTAGCCGATCATGCACCACGTCTCCAGCCCCTGGTACGCCCACACCGGCAGGATGCCGAACGGGCTGGCCTGCTGTGCGGCGATCAGCGACTGGATGAAGTCGGTGCTGCGTCCGGGATTCAGCAGCACCATCAGCGGCTGCTGCGCGCGATATACATCCCACAGCGACCAGGTCGAATAGAACTCGAAATCCTTCGCCCGATGCACCGCATGATCCGGCCCGCGATAGTCGCCGTTGACGTCCATGCTCAACGTCGGCGACAGCATCGCGTGGTACAGCGCGGTGTAGAACTGCGTCTTCGCGACCGCCGGGGCATCCACGTCGATCACCGCCAGCGCGTTGTCCCAGGCGGCTTTCGCTTCGGCCCGGCGCGCATCGAAATCCCAGCCCTGACCGTCCTGGTCCAGATTGGCCACGGCGTTCGCCTCGCTTACCGGCGAGATAGCCACCTTCACTTCCAGCGGTTTCTTCAGCTTGCCGAAATCGAACACGCCGACCAGCGCGCGACCGTTCTGCGCATCGCCGTCCTCGGCCTGGTTGCCCGGTCCCTTGAAGCCCTTGTAGGCGATATCGGTTTCGCGGTTGCTCAACTCACGCGAGGTCATCGGCTGCGAGAAACGCAGCGCGAAACACAGCTCGCGTCCCGGTGCCCAGCCACGCGTGGTGCGGCAACCGGTGACTGTGCCATCGGGATGCACACGCAGGTTCGACCACAACACCTTGCCGGCGTAGTCGTAGATGCTGGGACGCAGATCGAGCAGCACATGCGCCGGCTTGTTCGCCGGGAAGGTGTAGCGATGCCAGCCGATCCGGCGCCCGGCGGTGAGTTCGGCGCGCACGCCGTAGTCGCTCAGGGTCACCGCGTAGTAGCCGGCCTGCACTACTTCGCTGCCGTGCGAAAAGCGCGAACGGTAGCCGCTGCCCGGCTTGCTCGGATCGCCCGGTTCCAGCTTCACGTCACCGGCGATCGGCATTACCAGCACGTCGCCGAGATCGGAGTGACCGGAGCCGGAAAAGTGCGTGTGCGAGAAACCCATGATGCTGGTGTCGGCGTATTGATAGCCGGCGGCCCACTTGTAGGCATGCTTGAAATCCGGCATCGCCGTATCCGGCGACAGCTGGATCATCCCGAACGGCACCGTGGCGCCGGGAAACGTGTGCCCGTCGCCGCCAGTGCCGATGCGTGGATCGACCACCGCGGCATGGCCGCCAGAATCCGCGGCACGCACCGCAGCAGGCGCCATGGCGGCGATGCCGAGCGCAGCACCGAGCAGACAGGGAAGCACACCACGCAACCGGACAATCATGGTCAATCTCGCTTTTGGAACGATCCAGAACGGCACGCTAACACCCGCTGGCGGACAAGGCATGCTGCGCCGCGACGTGTGCAACTGCGTCGATAAGTTACATTTGGATCGTTCTAATCGGGCAAAACTGCATGTCGAGCCACGCTCCCATTGGCCGCAAGGTGACCTTGAACGACATCGCCGCCGGCTGCGACGTGTCGCGCGCCACCGTGTCACTGGTACTGCGCGGCAGTCCGCTGGTGCACAAGCTCACCCGCGCACGCGTGGAGGACGAGCTGCGCCGGCAAGGCTATGTCTACAACCGTGCCGCGGCCAATCTGCGCCGGCGCAGCTCGTCCAGCATCGCGCTGATCCTGAACGACCTGGCCAATCCGTTCTTCGCCGAATTCGCCGCCGGCGTGGACGAGGCACTGGGTGCCGCCGGCTTCGTCACCCTGCTCGGTTGCACCGGCGAATCGGCCGAACGCGAGCAGGCGGTATTGGGCTCGTTGCTCGAACACGGCCCCGGCGGCATCATCCTGTCGCCGGCCGAGCGCAGCAACGCGCATGACGTGCTGGCCGTGGTCGGCCGGCGCGCACCCTTGCTGCTGTTCAACCGCGAACTCGGCGGCACCCTGCCCGAGTTCGCGCACTGGGATCAGCTGATGCTGGACAACCAGCACGGCGCCCGGCTGGCGACCGAACACCTGATCGCCCGCGGCCACCGGCGCATCGCGTTCTTCGGCGGCCATCACGACTCCAGCTCGTGCCGGCAGCGCCATGCCGGTTATGTCGAAGCGATGCATACAGCCAGGCTGCGCACGGAGCCGGACTGGCGCATCGAATGCGCGCCGACCCGGCTCGATGCCGCCCATCGCGCCAGCGCCCTTTTCGACGCCACCCACACACCGACCGCGGCGGTCTGCTACAACGACGCCGTGGCGCTGGGGCTGATGCTCGGACTCCATCAGCGCGGGTTGCGTCCGGGCCAGGATTTCGCACTGACCGGCTTCGACGATATTGCCGAAGCCGCCTTGGGCATGCCGTCGCTGACCACCTTGTCGACCGCGCCGCATGAGCGCGGCCGGCAGGCGGCGCAACTGGTCATGCAACGATTGCAGCAACCGCAAGCCGCCAGCTGCCAGACCATTGCACCCGTGCAACTGGTCGTACGCGAAAGCAGCTGTCCACCACCCACCGCCTGAACTCACTCCGGGGAATCCGCATGGCCTTCGCCACTCATCCGACACCGACGCCCGACGCCGCCCGACCTGGTGAGCGCTACACCGATTACCCGATGGCGATGGGGGTGCTCACGACGATCTTCTTCATGTGGGGCTTTCTCACCTGCCTCAACGACATCCTGATCCCGCACCT
>DAHUXL010000253.1 GCA_027307195.1 Rhodanobacter sp.
CTGGAGGAAGTGGGCGAGGGCGTGCTGGCCGGCAAGCAGAGCGCGCTTTATCCGGTGCTGCGCAATCTGGAAGGTGCCGGCCTGCTCGTCAGTGAGGTCGAGCCTTCCGTCAGTGGTCCGCCACGTCGCTATTACCGCATCACCAAGCCGGGGCGCGAGGTGCTGCGCGAGTGGGTCGCTGCCTGGACGGCTACCCGCGATTCCGTCGATAACGTCTTGCAAGGAGGGGTGTAATGAACGCACCACGCAGCATCAATGCGCCACGCACAATCAATGATTATCTCGACCAGTTGCGCAGTGCCCTGCGCGGCGCCGACCCGGCCCTGGTCCAGGACGCGTTGTACGACGCCGAGGAACACTTGCGCGCCGAACTGGCCGAACAGCCCGGCCGTGATGAAGCGACGATGCTGGAACAAGTGGTCGGCAGCTACGGCGCGCCGGACGAAGTGGCGGAGATCTATCGCGATCAGGAGATCAAGATCCAGCGTGCGATCCGTTCGCCGCCGCCGCCGCAACGCCGCTCGCTGGCGGGCCGGTTCTTCGGCGTGGCGGCCGATCCGCATACCTATGGCGCGCTGTTCTACATGGTGCTCGCACTGGCCACGGGGATCTTCTATTTCACCTGGGCGGTGACGGGCCTGTCGCTGTCGGCGGGTCTGGCCGTGCTGATCATCGGCATCCCGTTCATGGTGCTGTTCCTGGGCAGCGTGCGCGGGTTGTCGCTGCTGGAAGGGCGCATCGTGGAAACCATGCTCGGTGTGCGCATGCCGCGCAGGCCGCCGTATCCGTCGCAGCAGGGGTTGCCGCTGATGAAGCGGATCGGCGCGATGTTCACTGATGGCCGCACCTGGGGCACGCTGTTCTATATGCTGCTGATGCTGCCGCTGGGCATCGTCTACTTCACGGTCACGGTGACCTTGCTCAGCGTGTCGCTCAGCTTCGTTGCGGCACCGGTCCTGAGGTGGGTATCGGATCAGTTCCACTGGCAGATCAATACGTGCACCGGGGCACCCGCCGGGATCTGTGCCGGTGTCGACTGGCTGAACAGCTGGAGCGGTTCCGTCACCCTGTGCATCCTCGGCGTCGTGCTGTTGTTCGCCACCCTGCATCTGGTCCGCGGCATGGGCCGGCTGCATGGGCAGATCGCAAAGCAGTTGCTGGTGCGCGGGAGCTGAGCGCCGTCACACCAGTTGCAGATCCTTTGGTTTTGACGCCGGAAAGACGGACTGCAACTGGTTGCCCGACAGGCCCCACACGCGACCGAGCACACCGCCAAGTACATCCCGGTAATTGTTGAGCACGGGATAGTCGCGGTCCTGCAGCAGGTTCTGCTGGTTGACCGCGACCTGTTCGCCGGCGATGCGGCCGCCGTTGACCTTGCCGCCGAGCACCCAGTGCACGGTGCCGTGGCCGTGGTCGGTACCCTTGTCGCCGTTCTCGCGGAAGGTGCGCCCGAATTCGGAAACCACCACGACGACGGTGTTGTTCCATTCGTCACCCAGCGCGTCGGCATAGGCGGCCAGCCCGTCGCCTAGATTGCGCAGGTTGTTGGCGAGGCCGCCGGTGACGCTGCCCTGGTTCACGTGGGTGTCCCAGCCGCCGATATCGAGGAAGCCGAGCCGGTAGCGATCGCGCATCAACGTGGCGATACGCTGCGTTTCGCTGGCAAAGCCTTTGGCACTGGGTGCGCCGCGACTGGCGTGGACCATCTCGTCGCGCAGATCCTGCGAGACGGTGTTCGGCAGGGTCAGGCCGTCCGCCGTGGCAGCGGCCAGTGAGGTGCCCTGGTACATCTGGGTGAGGATCGCCGACTGGCGCGCGTCGAAATGCGATTTGGTGTCGCCTTTCAGCGAAATGTTGGGAATGTCCGTGGTCGCGCCCTGAAAACTCAGCGGCAGCGATTTGGTGAACGCGATCGGTGGCGTGCCCGGCAATGCGCCAGCCAGCCGGGCGAGAAAGCCGGAGCGGAAGCTGCCGCGATTCGCGGTGGGTTCGCCGGATTCGATGTTGTCCTGGGTTTCGAAATGGCTGCGCGACAGATCGTCGGTGCCGGCAAACGGAACGAACGCAATCTGCTTGCGCTGCCACAGCGGGTAGATCGAATCGCGCAACACCGGGTTGAGTCCCCAGTTCGCATCCAGCGCGATCGCGCTGTCGGGGTTGCCCGGATCGGGGCGGGCGATCGCCAGTGTCGGTCGCGATGCGTAGTAGAAGTCGCTGCCGTGCGGTACCAGCAGGTTGTTGCAGTCGTAGCCGCCACGCAGGAACACCAGCAGGAAGCGTGGCGCGTTGGCCGGCATGGCGAACAGTTTTCCGGAGAACGACAGTGCCGGCAACGCGGCAGCAGCACTGGCGGCAGCGAACAGGAATTCACGGCGGTTCATGGCATGCCTCGATCAGATGGGTGTGGGTTGGCGCATCAGTGGTAATTGAAATCGGGCGACGACAACAGGAACGTATTCCATTCCGCCGGCGACTGCGCCTTGCCCAGCGCCGTGCGGGTGGCGTCGGACAGATAGGGTTCGATCGCGGCGCGATACAACGGCGTATCCAGCGTGGGTACGTCGGGACGCGGTACAGAAGCATCATCGTCACTCATGAACAGGCGATTCCTGCCGCTGCCGATCGCACGCGCCACATCGAAACGCTTGGCCATCTGGCCGGAGCCCGACCAGCTGGCGCCGTCGAGTGCCCAGCCATCCGGCGTGATCCGGCCGAATGGCGGTTCACCCATCTGGTTGAGCCAGTTGACCAATGGCGCGGCGTTACCGATCGGTTTGCCGTCATAGGTGAGCCGCATCGCCGAGACGAGGAACTGGGTCGGGTCCTTGAATTTCTTGCCGTGGCTGGCGATCAGCGCAGGCGAGTCGAACATCGTGCGCAACACCGCGGCGATGTCACCATCGGTATGCTGGAATGTCTGCGCCATCGCCGCCACCACTGCCGGCGGCGGCTGGTCGGCGACGAAGTACTCAGCGAGCTGGCGCGAGACGAACTGTGCGCAGGCGGGCTGGCGGGTGATCAGCGTCACCGCCTGTTCGATCTCGCCGTAGCCGCTGCCTTTGATCGTGTGGCCCAGCAAGGTCTTGTCGCTGAAGTCGTGCCGGTTCGGGTTGAACACGAACAAGCCGTCGCGCACGAAGCCGGGCCGTCCGCGCTCGCCGAAGCGGCCCGGTCGTCCCTCGCGCAGCGGCGCGATGCCGGCACCGGTGAGGATCAGCGCCAACTGCTGCACGTCCTGCTGGGTATAGCCGGCGCCCACGCCCAGCGTGTGCAGTTCCATCAGCTCGCGCGCGTAGTTCTCGTTGGTCTTGCCCTTGATGTTCTGCGCGTTGTCGAGAAACTCCAGCATCGCCGGACTTTTCAGGGTGGCCATCAGCAGATCGCGGAACTTGCCCAGCGCATGCGGGCGGATCGCGTGCTCGGCGTAATCGGTGGCGACCAGTCGCACCCGCCCCTTGGCCGCGTACACGCTGAAGTGATTGAGCCAGAACCACACCATCTGTTCCTTCAGCTGATCGCCGCCGTAGATGGCATGCAGCAGTTCGACCTGCGCGTCCTGCTGATACAGCTTCTTCCGGTACTCCTGCAGGGTTTTCCTGGTGGCCTCCTTGTCGGCCCCTTCGGCGGCGTTCTTGAATTGCTGCTGCTGGTTCCGGTAAGCCAGCAACAGCTGGGCCGGTGGCGCGCGGACCACGTCGTAGCCGTTGATCAGCGCGGCGATCGCCGGCGGCAGGGTGTCGTCGCGCGCAGCGAGCTCTTCGTCCAGGTAGCGGGCACGGCCGAGCTGCTGATAACGCGCCACGCTGGTCGAGTCGACGCCGAAACCGGCGCGTTGCAGCCACGCGACATCGTCATGGCTCAACGGCCTGGCGGCCTGCGCCGATACCGCCAATGGCACGAGACCGACCAGCGCAGCCGGCAACCAGCGCAGTCCCCGGGTGGTTCCTGAACGACGGATGGCATCTGGAGGCATGTGGCACGTCCACGTTGGTTCGGGGCATCAGGCTGATGCCCTGGCCTTCGATTGAACGCAGGGAGGGCCAGATCGGATGACACGATCCGATTTTCCGCATGGTCTTGCCGAGCCGGTCAGAACTCGTCGACAAATTCGATGCCGGCATCGCGATCGTTCGCGATCACCTCGGCGCTGCCGCGCACGGTATCGGCAAGCTGGTCATTGGGGGCATCCACTTCAATGAAATAGACCTGGCCTTCGCTGTCGCTTACCGACTCGCTGGAACTGGAGTCGTCGCGCATGCTGGGGATCAGGTCGTCGATTTCCTCGACGTGCTCGATACCGTCGATACCGTGTACCGCGGCCATGACGGCATCGGCGTCGGCGCGGGTGCCGATCAGGCGAAAACGGACCATGGGCATGGGGTATTCCTCGATTCGATGTGCGGGAGACCATGCTGGCAAGAGCGACGCATGCGGAAAGTGATGCCGCCGTGGCGAGGCTGCTTCATGGCAAAGGTGATTGAACCGCTATCATGCGACCTTGCCCACCTGACGAACTTCGACACCGATGCCCAAGACCTACGACCGCGACTATTTCGACAAGTGGTATCGCGATCCGCAGCACTCGGTCGCCTCGCCGGCCGAGCTGAAGCGCAAGGTGGCGATGGTGGTGGCGCAGGCCGAGTATTACCTCGGCCGACCGATCCGCAACGTGCTCGACGTCGGCTGCGGCGAAGCGACCTGGCGCGCGCCGTTGCGCGCGTTGCGCCCGGGCATCGCTTATCGGGGGCTGGATGCCAGCGAGTATGCGGTGGCGCGCTACGGCCGCAGTCGCAACATCGGCCTGGCGCGCTTTGGCCAGCTGGAACAGCTGCGTTTCGACACGCGCTTCGACCTGATCGTGTGTACCGACGTGCTGCACTACCTGAAGCCGGGCGAGATCCGCGCGGGCCTGCAGGGTATCGGCGAGATGCTGGAGGGCGTCGCGTTTCTCGAGGTATTCACCAGCCGCGATGACGTGGCCGGCGATCACCACGGTTTCGTGTCGCGTGCGCCGGCATGGTACCTGGGCGAGTTCAGCCATGTCGGGTTGCTGCCATGCGGCTCGCATTGCTACCTGGGGCCGCGACTGGAGCGTCATATCGCGGCGCTGGAACGGGCGCAACTGCCGAGCCGGTGATTCGCCGGGTCAGAACTCCACATGCGCGCGCATGCCGACAAAGCGCGCCGGCCCGCGATTGCGGTTGTAGCCCGGGTTGCGGATCAGCTGGATATCGGGCGCGAGCGTGAGGTGGTCGATCACCGCAATGCTGTAATAGGCCTCGACGATGCGCTCGCGGCCATAGGCGAGTGCGCCATCGCCCAGCGTGAATCCCTGGCCGCCCAGGGCCAGATAATCGCGATGCGTCGGCGACAGCGCGTCGATGGCGAATGCCACGCCCAGATGATCTTTCGGCCGCGCCCAGTGCACACCGGAGAGCTGCATGCCGGCGCTCAGCGTGCGATCCACTTCGGTGAACGCAAACGATTCATTGCGACCGTCGTTCCAGCCCGCGCGGGCAAACAATCCGGTCTCACCATCGTCGGCCAGCGGCAGTTCGCCGTTGATGGCGAAGCCATACTTGCGCCGACCGGGACGGTCGTCGGCATGGATGTCCGGCATGGTGCCATGGGCCAGCGCATACGCGATGGCATCACGGTACACGCCCATGTTCGCAATGTTGCGGAACGCCAGCAGCCGCAGGACCGCACCGTCCGCGTGCGGCTGCAAGGTCAGTTCGAGTTGTTCGCCGCGAGCGTGCCGCGGCGAACTCTCCAGCCTGGTTCCGTTCGCCTCGGTGGGCATCAGGTAGACGCCATAGCGCAGGCTCCAGCGCGGGTTTATCCAGCCCAGCACCAGCCCGTCGGTGTAGCCGCGGGTGTCGGCGGCGAAATCCCATGCAGTGTTATTGAGCAACGACCAGTTCAGGAATTGCGTGCGTGCCGCGTCGGCGTAGCGGTTCTTGTCGAAGTCGTCGCTCACCGCCATCTTGCCGAACTTGATCTCGATGCGTTGCGTGGCTTGTTCGCCCGGCAGCTGACCCTGATCGCGCGTGACCGATTCGTGCGCATCGTCCAGCGGCAGTGTCCAGCGAAGATACCGGCGTGCGACATACGCAGTTTTGCTCAAGCTGCCGCCGCCGGAATGCACCACGTCGCCATTGGCAAATCCACCCAGACCGGTGGCTCCGCTGACCGCTTCGCCCTTGAACATTTCCACGTCGAAGTAGAACTGCAGACGTGCCGGCAGCGCGACGCCAAAGTAGGCGCCGAACGTATGCGAGCGCTCGGTATCGCCACGTGCGCGCAGGCTCAACGGGCCGCTGTACGGCGAGTGCAGGGACGATTGGTGCTGGTCGATGAAGGTGTACTGCGCGCCCAGCCACTGCGGCACAAACAGTGGCGCGTCGTCAGCCAGCGTGGGGGTGGACGCCAGCGCGAGCCCGATGGCCGCGGCGAACAGGTGGATCTTTTTCATGCTCGTCTCCGTATGCGTCGCACGGAGCGAGCGGATCAGCCAGGCAGCGATCCACTCGCGGCCGGGCCGCAAGAGTAGATGTCGATGTGCACCGAAAGCCCCGAAGGGGCGGTCCGGCTGCAACTGGTTGGGTCGCTGTCCATGGTGGATCAGGTCTCGTGGGTTTCTGATGCAGGTGAAGGCGCGCGCATGCTGACCGCAGGAGAGGCCCATGTCAATGCATGGTGATGACTCGAAGCGCCGTATCTGTCGCGCCGTGGTATTGCTCAAGCGGCGACGGTCTTGTCCTTGTAGCGGCACAGGTCGCGGATCGCGCAGTGCGGGCAATCCGGTTTGCGTGCCTTGCACACATAGCGGCCGTGCAGGATCAGCCAGTGATGCGCGTCCTGCTTGAACTCGGCCGGGATCACCTTCTCCAGCTTGTCCTCGACCGCGCGCACGTCCTTGCCCGGTGCCAGTCCGGTGCGGTTGGCGACGCGGAAGATATGCGTGTCCACCGCGATGGTCGGTTCGCCGAACGCGGTATTCAAAATCACGTTGGCCGTCTTGCGGCCGACGCCGGGCAGGGCCTCCAGTGCTTCGCGACTGTGCGGCACCTCGCCGTCGTGCTGCTCGATCAAGAGCCGGCACAACGCGATCACGTTCTTCGCCTTCGCATTGAACAGGCCGATCGTGCTGATGTAGCGCTTCAGGCCTTCCTCGCCCAGCTTGATGATCGCCTGCGGCGTGTTCGCCACGGCATAGAGTTTCTTGGTCGCCTTGTTCACGCCGACATCGGTGGCCTGCGCCGACAACACCACCGCGACCAGCAGTTCGAACGGCGTGCTGTAGACGAGTTCGGTGGTTGGATGCGGGTTGAGTTCGCGCAGGCGCGAGAACAGCTCGATCACGTCGGCGCGCTTCATGGCTTCGGCTCCTGCTGTTTCGCCTTGGCACGGGCCAGCGCTTCCAGCACCGGATTGCGTTGGTCGCTGATATCGACGGCCGCCTTGCGTGCGGCCAGCTCTGCCTCGCGTTCGACACGCAGGCGTTCGAGTCGTGCCTCGCGGCGCTGAAAATGCGCACGCGCCGCATCGGCATGCGCCGAGTCGATCTGCGCTTCCGGCATCGGCAGCAGCACGATGCAATCGACCGGGCAGGCCGGCACGCACAGTTCGCAGCCGGTACAGTCGTCGGCGATCACCGTATGCATCAACTTCGCCGCGCCCACGATCGCATCGACCGGGCAGACCTGGATGCATTTGGTGCAGCCGATGCAATCGGCCTCGACGATGCGCGCCAGTGTGCGCGGTTTTTCGATGCCGTGTTCGGGATTCAGCGGCAGCACCGGTTGCTGAAGCAGCGCAGCAAGTTGCTCGATCCCCGCCGCGCCACCGGGCGGGCATTGGTTGATCTCGGCCTCACCACGCGCGATCGCTTCGGCATACGGCCGGCAGCCGTGATAGCCGCACTGCTCGCATTGCGTCTGCGGCAACAGCGCGTCGATACGATCGGCCAGGGTCATGGCGACATCAGCGAACGGTGGCACCCGGCTTGGCGCCCTGATCGGCGTCGAGCAGGAACAGGTCGCTGCCGCCGTCGCCGGCCGACAGGATCATGCCTTCGGACAGGCCGAAGCGCATCTTGCGCGGGGCGAGGTTGGCGATGAACACCACGTTGCGGCCGACCAGTTTCTCCGGCTCGCCGTAGGCGGCGCGGATGCCGGAGAAGATCTGCCGCGTGCCCAGCGGGCCGGCATCCAGTTCGAAGCGCAGCAACTTGTCGGAGCCGTCGACGAATTCGCAGGCGTTGACCTTGCCGATGCGCAGGTCGAGCTTGGCGAAGTCGTCGATCGCGATCGTCGCTGGCGCTGTGGCGGCTTCGTTACTGGCAGGGACGTTCTCGCTCATGGGCTTGCCCGGTTCCTTTGCTTTCTTGTGCTTGATCGGTGCGGCAACGGGCTCGGCGGGGCCGCCGAGCGAATCCTTCGAAGCCTCGACCATTGCCTCGATGTGCCTGGGATCGATGCGGCCGAGCAGCGGTTCGAAGGCATGGATGGCGTGGTTGCGCAGTGCGGCGCGGGCATCGTCGAAGTCGGCGATCGGCGCGACCAGGAACTGTTCGGCCGCGGCCACGGTGGCCGGCAGGATCGGCTTGAGCATGCCGGCCAGCAGGCGGAACGCGGTCAGCGCGAACGAGCAGACCTGGTGCAGCTCGTCGCGCAGACTTTCGTCCTTCGCCATCGCCCACGGCGCCTTGGCGGCGATGTGGCCGTTGACGATGTCCGCCATCAGCACGAAGCGGCGGATGACCTCGGCAAAGTCGCCGCTGTCATACAGCGCGGCGATGCCGTCGTAATGTTCCAGCAAGCTGTGCCACAGCACGATTTCCTGTGTGCCGAACTGCGGCGCCAGGCGGCCGCCGAAGAACTTGTGCACGAAGCCGGCGGTACGGCTGGCGATGTTCACCCACTTGCCGACCAAGTGCGAGTTGACGCGCTCCTCGAACGCCTTGAGGTCGAGATCCACATCGACCGGTGCATCGCTGAGCATGGTGGCGAAGTAGTAGCGCAGGAATTCCGGATGGATGCCCGCGTCGAGGTAGGTGCGCGCCTGGATGAAGGTGCCGCGCGACTTGGACATCTTGGCGCCGTTCACGGTCAGGTAGCCGTTGACGTGCAGCGCGGTCGGCGTGCGGAAGCCGGCGCCATGCAGCATCGCCGGCCAGAACAGGCCGTGGAAATTGATGATGTCCTTGCCGATGAAGTGGTGCATCTCGGCCGTGCTGCCTTCGGCGAGGAAGTCGTCGAACTTCAGGTGGGTCCTGTCGCACAGTGCCTTGAAGCTGGCCAGATAGCCGACTGGCGCGTCCAGCCACACATAGAAGAACTTGCCCGGCGCGTCGGGAATCGGAAAGCCGAAGTAGGGCGCATCGCGCGAGATGTCCCAATCCTTCAGGCCGCCGTCCAGCCATTCCCTCAACTTCGCGGCGACGCCGCTGTTCGCCACTGGTGCGCCATGGGTGAACTTGCCCGCGAACCAGTCGCGCAACAGCCCTTCGAACTTGCCCAGTTCGAAGAAGTAATGCTCGGAGTCGCGCAGCACCGGTGTGGCGCCGGACATCACCGAGTAAGGGTTGATCAGGTCGGTCGGCGCGTAAGTGGCGCCGCAATGCTCGCAGTTGTCGCCGTACTGGTCCGGCGTGCCGCAGTTCGGGCAGACACCCTTGATGTAGCGATCCGGCAGGAACATCTGTTTCTCGGGATCGAACAGCTGCTGGATGCTGCGCTTGGCGATGTAGCCGGCGTCACGCAGGCGCGTATAGATCAGCGTCGCCAGCTCGCGGTTTTCTTCCGAATGGGTGGAGTGATAGTGGTCGAACGCCACGCCGAACGCGGTGAAATCGGCTTCGTGGCCCTGACGGATACCGTCGATGAAAGCCTCCGGCGTCATGCCGGCCTTTTCCGCGGCCAGCATGATCGGCGTGCCATGCGCATCGTCGGCGCAGACGTAGATCGCCTTGTTGCCGGCCATTCGCTGCGCGCGCACCCAGATGTCGGCCTGGATGTAGCCCAGCAGATGACCCATGTGCAGTGGACCATTGGCATAGGGCAGCGCATTGGTAACAAGGAGGCGACGGCTCATGGTGGGCAATCATTGCGGATGACTGCGCATTATGGCATGGCCGTCCAAACCCATGCCTGGTGCGGGCGTCGGCTGCAGCCACAAAAGAAAAGCGCGCCGATGGCGCGCTTTTCGACGCCCTGGATGCAGGCGATTACTCCTGTCGTTCCCAGATTTGCGAGCGGCCGAGCAGGGCGAAGCCGATGTAGCCGTGCACGTCGAGCTTCTGGCCACCGCTGGTGAGCGCGAGTTTCACCTTGTAGATCTTGCCGTTCTTTGGGTCGAGGATCCTGCCGCCGTCCCACACGTCGTCGTCCTTGCGGACGCCCCACATGATCGTCATGCCCTCGATCGGCTTGTCCTTGCGCTCGCCGTCGCACTTGGTGCAGTTCGGGTGCTCGCCGTCGCGGGCCACATCTTCCGGCGAGCGGTTCAGCAGCTTCACGACCCTGGCCTGGAACTCGCCGTTGTGCTCGGTGATCTGCACGATCGACTTCGGCTTGTGGGTGGTGTCGTCGATGGTTTTCCAGGTGCCGACCGGTGTGTCGTTGGCGGCGAGTGCCGTGCCGGCTGCCAGCAGCAGGCCGGCAGCGAAAGTGAGGCGAAAAGCATGCTTCATTAGTGGTCCTCCCGTACGAAAGGGTATGGATGCGAGACTGGCGAGGATGTGCGAGGTCGTCAAGCTGCATTGCGCAAATGCCGGGAATGCTTGTTCATGCGTGTTGCAAGGGGCAGTCAGGCGCTGATCTGGGTCAGCCGGCTGGCGTCGGTGGACTGGCATAATGGACAACTCCCGCACACACCCGAGCCGACATGACACAGGCGAATGAAGCCCTGGTCCGCCGCATCCTTGGCGACCTGATCGATACCCATACCGGCGCACCACTGGCCGAGGCCGTGCGCGCGGTCGGCGTGGACGGGGCGAAGGTGTCGGTCGATCTGCAACTGGGCTATCCGGCCGCCGGCGTGATCGTCAGCATGACGGCCCGCGTGCGCCAAGCACTGGAGGCCGATCCGGCGATCGAATCGGCGGCCGTGTCGATCACCAGCCGCGTCCACGTGCACAAGGTGCAGGGTGCGCTGGGACCGTTGCCGAACGTGAAGAACATCATCGTGGTGGCGTCCGGCAAGGGCGGCGTGGGCAAGTCGACGGTATCGGCGAACCTGGCGTTGGCGCTGCAGGCCGAGGGTGCGAAGGTCGGCGTGCTGGATGCCGACATCTATGGTCCCAGCCAGCCGACGATGCTGGGCGTGCATGGCAAGCCGGCTTCGCCGGACGGCAAGAGCATCATCCCGATGCAGGCGCACGGCATGCCGGTGATGTCGATCGGCTTCCTGGTGGAAACGGATACGCCGATGATCTGGCGTGGCCCGATGGTGACGCAGGCGATGATGCAGCTCCTCACCGACACGCGTTGGGAGCAACTGGACTATCTGATCATCGATCTGCCGCCGGGCACCGGCGACATCCAGCTCACGCTGTCGCAGAAGGTGCCAGTGGCCGGCGCGGTGATCGTCACCACGCCACAGGACATCGCGCTGCTGGATGCGCGCAAGGCGCTGAAGATGTTCGAGAAGGTCGATGTGCCGGTGCTGGGCGTGGTGGAGAACATGGCCACCCATATCTGCTCGAACTGCGGCCACGAAGAGCACATCTTCGGTGAAGGCGGCGGCGAGCGGATGTCGACGCAATACGGCGTGCCGTATCTGGGCTCGCTGCCACTGGATATTCGCATCCGCGAGCAGGCCGATGGCGGCACACCCACCGTGGTGGCGATGCCGGACTCCGATCTGGCAACCCGTTACCGCGAGATTGCCCGCAATGCCGCGGGGCGACTGTCACGGCAACCGCGCAACAAGTCGCTGGGACTGGGCAAGATTGTGGTGCAAGGCGCACCTGCCGCATGACGGCGTCGCGCCGCGTGCTGTGCCTGTCCGGCAGTCTGCGTCGCGTGTCGTCAAATGCCGCCGCGCTGGAGGCTGCGCAACAGCTTGCGCCGGCAACGCTGGAGCTGGTGGGTTACACCGGGCTTGGTGAGCTGCCGCTGTTCAACCCGGATGACGATGTCGAACCGTTGCCGGCGTCGGTGGTGGTCTTGCGCGAAGCCGTCGGTCGCGCCGATGCCTTGCTGATCGCCTGTCCCGAGTACGCGCACGGCGTGCCCGGTGCGTTCAAGAACCTGCTCGACTGGCTGGTCGGCAGCCTGGAGTTTCCGGGCAAGCCGGTGCTGCTGCTGAATACGGCTGCGCGCGGTTCGTACCACGCACAGGAAGCACTGGACGAGATCCTGCGCACGATGTCCGCGCAATTGCTGACGACACAACCATGTGTCGTCTCGCTGCCGGGTGCTGGTTGCACGAAGGAGCAGGTGCTGGCCAGCGCGGAACGCTGTGCGGAATTGCGTGCAGCACTGGAGGTTCTCATCGAGGCTTTGCCCGTCGCATGAATCTGCCGGCTGGCGTGGTGGCGGCCTGACCATGTATTTTTGCCGCTTTGCGCCCGGTCTGACCGGGCCGTACCGCTATCGACCGGAGTCCGCGTGAGCATCAAACCCGACAAATGGATCCGCCGCATGGCCGAAGGCCACGGCATGATCGAGCCGTTCGAACCCGGCCAGGTCAAGCTGCGCGACAGCAACAAGCTGATTTCCTACGGCACTTCCAGCTATGGCTACGACGTACGTTGTGCGCGCGAGTTCAAGATATTCACCAACATCAACTCGACCATCGTCGACCCGAAGGCGTTCGATCCATCGAGCTTCGTCGATGTCGAGGCAGATGTGTGCATCATCCCGCCGAACTCGTTCGCGCTGGCACGCACGGTCGAATACTTCCGCATCCCGCGCAAGGTGCTGACGATCTGTCTCGGCAAGAGCACCTACGCGCGCTGCGGCATCATCGTCAACGTGACCCCGCTGGAGCCCGAGTGGGAAGGTCACGTGACGCTGGAGTTCTCCAATACCACGCCACTGCCCGCAAAAATCTACGCCAATGAAGGTGTGGCGCAGATGCTGTTCCTCGAATCCGACGAGGAATGCGAGACCAGCTACAAGGATCGCGGCGGCAAATACCAGGGCCAGCAGGGCGTGACGCTGCCGCGTACCTGAGCGCGCGGCTGAACGGCGCACTTTCGCGCCCCGGCGATTGCCGCGGCCGGGCGTTACACTCCACCTGATTCAACCGAATGATTGCCAGGAGACCCGCATGATCCGTTTTTCCACACTGCTGACGCGCGCCACGGCCGCGCTCATCCTGGGCAGCCTGCTCGTACTCGCCGGCTGCCACCGCGGCAGCACCAAGGGTGAGATCAGCGCGGCTTCGGCGCAGGGACGATTCGATACCACCATTCAGGCCTACAAGGGCGGCCAGTTTCTGGTCGATGGCGCAGTACTCTCAGCGCTGGATACCGGCAGCCATTTCGCTTACTTGAAGGATCAGGGCAAACTGCCGAAGACGGTACTGCTTGAGCGCAGCGATGACTCGAAGATCCGCAAGGATCACCTGCAATACATGGCGCGGATGCAGCTCGATTATGGCTTCACCGTGTATTACGACGATGGCGGTACCTTGAAGCAGATCAACCCGGTGGCGGTGAAGGCCCGTCAGCTTCAGGACTACCACGCGCCGGTCGCCATGCCTGATCAGATGAAAGGCAAGGATGCTGCCGGCAGCTCGATGGAAGACCAGCAGCAACAGCACTATTGATTGCAGGATCCTGAACGGCAACGCCCACTCTTGTGCAGTGGGCGTTGCCGTTTTCGTTTCATGCGTACGGTGCAAGCGCCTTGCGCAAGGCCAGGAGCAGCGATTCGGCTGCAACCTGCTGATAGGGTTCGGCTTGGCCGTATCCCCATACCGGTCCCGGCCATGCCGCGTCGCGGTAATTGCGCGCCACCACGTGGACGTGCAGCTGTCGGACGATGATGCCGAGCGCCGCGATGTTGAGCTTCTCGCACCGGGCAACCGACCGCAGCACCAGTGCTGCCCGGTTGACCTCCTGCCATAGCGCCTGTTGGTCACTATCGGGCAGGTCGGTGATCTCGACCAGGCCGGCGCGGCGCGGTACCAGAATCAGCCATGCATAGCGTGCGTCGTTCATCAGCAGTACGTCGCACAGAGGCAGCGAAGTGACCGGGAGCGTATCTGCCGCCAGCCGGGGATCGAGCACGAAATCGCTGCCGCTCATGCGTTGGCCAGATGCTGTTCGAAGAACGCCAGCGTGCGCTGCATGGCCAAGCGGGCGCTGGCTTCATCGTATTGCGCACCGACATCACGGTTGAAGCCGTGATCGGCCGGATAGGTGAAAGTCTCCATCTGCGGCAAAGCCTCGCGATGCTTGGCCACCATCTCCGGCGTGATGTGCTGATCCTTCTCGCCGAAATGGAACATCACCGGCGCCTTCGGTATCTCATGCAGGAACGGCAGGTTGCGCGCGCCGTAATAGCTCACTGATGGCAATCCGAGCCGCAGAGCGGCCAGTAGTGCCACGGTGCCGCCCCAGCAATAGCCGACCGTGCCTATCTTGCCGGATGACGTGATCGCCTCGGCCGCGCTGGCGACATCTTCCAGTGCACGATCCAGTCCCAGTTCGGTGACCAGTTGCTTGCCCTTGGCGTAGCCGGCTGCGTCGTAGCCCAGCTCCACACCGGATTCCAGGTGATCGAAGAATGCCGGCGCGATCGCGGTATAGCCGTGCTCGGCAAAGCGATCAACGACGCTGCGCATGTGTGCGTTGACGCCGAAGATTTCCTGGATCACCACGATGCCGCCTTTCGGCTTGCCTGCGGGCTGGGCCAGATACGCGCCGATGCACTGGGTGCGGGTGGTGGGTAGGTTGATCTGCTGGCCCATGGGGGTTTCCGCCTGGTTGAAGGACACAAGCTTAGCGGTCCGGTGAGTTCGCCGGCGCTGACGTATAATCGCCTGTTTCCCCGCACGTTTTCACGGTAATCCAAGCCCATGTCACAGGCCGCACACAAGATCGGATTCGTCAGCCTCGGCTGCCCCAAGGCGCTGGTCGACTCCGAGCGCATCCTGACCCAGCTCAAGGTCGAGGGTTACCAAATCGTGCCCAGCTATGGCGAGGCAGATGCGGTGGTGGTGAACACCTGTGGCTTCATCGACGCGGCAGTGCAGGAATCGCTGGACTCGATCGGCACCGCGCTGAACGAGAATGGCAAGGTCATCGTCACCGGCTGCCTCGGCAAACGCGAAGGGCTGATTCGCGAAGCGTATCCGGACGTGCTGTCGATCAGCGGCCCGCAGGACTATGTCAGCGTGATGAATGCCGTGCATGCCGCATTGCCGCCGCAGCGCAACCGCTTCCTCGACATCGTGCCGGACACCGGCGTCAAGCTGACCCCGAAGCACTACGCGTACCTGAAGATTTCCGAAGGCTGCAATCACCGCTGCAGCTTCTGCATCATCCCGTCGATGCGCGGCAACCTGGTCTCGCGGCCGGTCGATGAGGTGTTGCTGGAGGCGGAGCGGCTGGTCAAGGGTGGCGTCAAGGAACTGCTGGTGATCTCGCAGGACACCAGCGCCTACGGCGTCGACCTGAAATACGCCGAGCGCGAGTGGCGCGGCAAGTCGTACCGCACGCGCATGACCGAACTGTGCGAGGGCCTGTCCGAGCTGGGCGTGTGGACGCGGCTGCATTACGTCTATCCATATCCTCACGTGGACGAAGTGATGCCCCTGATGGCGGAAGGGAAAATCCTGCCGTACCTGGACATCCCGTTCCAGCATGCCAGCCCGCGCATCCTGAAACTGATGAAGCGCCCGGGCAATATCGACAGGACGCTGGAGCGCATCCAGAACTGGCGCAAGCTCGTGCCGGACCTGACCATCCGCAGCACCTTCATCGTCGGCTTCCCCGGCGAGACCGATGCCGAGTTCGAGGAACTGCTGGATTTCCTGCGCGAGGCCAAGCTCGATCGCGTCGGCGCGTTCGCCTACTCGGCAGTCGATGGCGCCAAGGCGAACGAGCTGTCCGATCCCGTGCCGGAAGAATTGAAAGAGGATCGCCTCGAACAGTTCATGGCGGTGCAGGCGGAAATTTCCGCGGCCAAGCTGCAGCACAAGATCGGCCGCACCATCACCGTGCTGGTCGACGAGGCTGGTGCCGATGGCGCAGTCGCCCGTTCCGCGGCCGATGCGCCGGAGATCGACGGCACCGTGTTGATCGCCGACGGCCAGAAACTGAAGCCTGGTCAATTCGTAGACGTCGTGGTCGAAGCTGCCAGCGAGCACGACCTGCACGCGCGCCTCGCCGGCTGATCGCATGCGCTACCACGCGCCGTCGCGCGAGGCGGTCGACCCTTCGGTGTTCGGCCGGCTGCCGCTGGCGGCGTGGCGCGAGTATGCCGCACTGCTCGATGGCGCCGAATGGCCGTCCATCGAGGCCCTCAACCATCGCCTGCCTGCAGGGTTGGCACATCGCTTCGTGGCGCAGACCCCGGACTTGCTGGCCGATGGCCTGCACTACGAACAGCGCGTCGCCGAACGTGGCGAGATCGCTACCCGCGAAGGCAACTGGCACGACCTGCTCAATGCGCTGGTATGGCTGCGCTACCCGGCCCTGAAGCAGATATTGAACCAGCGCCAGATGGCCGAGATCGCCCGCATGGGGACCAAGCTGCGTTCACGTGCGCAATATGCGATGACCCATTTCGATGAGGGTGGCGTCATTGTCGAACTGCGTGATCCGGCGCTGCTGGCGCTGTGGGATGTGCACGACTGGCACGGCCTGTTCTGGCGTCACCGGCAGGCGTGGCTGGACGGGTCGATCAGGCTCGAACTGTTCGGGCATGCGTTGCTGGAGCTTGCGCTGAACCCGGACAAGTTGCTGGTGGGCAAGGCGCTGGTCTTCGAGTCGACCGGTGCTGTCGATGCGGGGCCAGCGTCTGCCCGTTGCATGGAGGCAATTGTGTCAGGCCGGTTACTGCACGATCCGCTGGAACTGCGGCCGTTGCCGCTGTCGGGGATTCCAGGCTGGCATGTCGACAATGCGGACGAGGCATTCCACCGAAGCACCATCTGCTACCAGCCGCGCCGCGCCGGCCGTGAATATCCACCCGCTTTCCCGCAGGCTGGCTGAGCGCAGGCAGCGGCAGCTTGCTCCTATCCGCGTTCGCGACTATATACATGGAACAGGGGCGGGTCAGGGGCAAGCGCATTGAACATCGCAAGATCTTGGTGGCGCTTCGGACTCGACCAGTGGGTTTTGGTACGTATCGCTCCGCGGTTGCTGTTAGTGGGTTTGCTGCTGTGCGCAGTCAGCGCGGCGGCAGCCGGCAGGAGTATGACCTCCGTGTCGCCGATCCGTTTCGGCATCCTGCCGATCGGCAGTGCCGCCGAGTCGCTGGAGCAGTGGCGACCGTTGCTGGATGATCTGCAGAAGCGGCTGGGCCGTCCGGTGACGACCGTGTCGGTGAGCAGCTATGCCGGTCTTTCCGACGCGATCGGTGCGCAGCGGGTGGACGTCGCGTTTCTCTCCGGCAAACTGGCGGTCGAGGCGGTGTCGCATCAGCACATGCAGGTGTTCGCCCAATTCGTGCGCAACGATGGCGCCAGGGGCAACGTCGCCATGCTGGTGGTACGTGCCGACAGTGCCATCCACAGCCTCGACAAGTTGCTGGCCACGCCCGGTACTTGGCGGTATGCCCGCAGCGAACACCTGTCGGTGACCGGCTACACGGCACCGGAGGCCTATGTATTCGCACCGCACGGCCTCAACTCCGATACGTTTTTCGCCAACGTGCGGGTCGGCGATCATCAGAGCAACCTGCTGGCCGTGGTCAATCGCGAAGTGGACGTTGCCAGCAGCAACAATCCGGACATGGACCTGTTCCGGCGCAACTTTCCGCAGGAGGTCGCGCAACTCAAGGTGATCTGGCGTTCCTCGCTGATTCCGTCCGGCGTGCTGGTGCTGCGTGACGGGATGCCCGAATCGTTGCGCCGGCAGTTGGTCGACTTTCTTCTTGCCTATGGCAAGGGCAGCGGCGAAAACGGCGTGCGCGAGCGTGCCAGTCTGGCGCGCATCCCCGATCTCGGCGGCTTCGCGTCAGAGAACAACCACGTGCTGCAGCCCTTTGTCGACATGCAGTACACGCTGTTGCGGCAGCAGGCCGAACACAGCCAGTGGGTCAGTCCGCAGGCGCGGCAGGCAAGGCTGGTGCAGATCGAGAAAGACTACCGGCGCGCTTCGCAGCCGTTGTTGTCACATTAGGCGCGGACGTCCAGACGATTGATTCCGGCGCGACGTGCTCGCTCCGCAGAGCGCTAGTCGTAATCCACCGCCAGCAGCGCGAACTCCGCCGGGCCGCCCGGCAGTTCGGCAAGGAACTCGTCGTCGACGCGCCTCTTCAGGACGGCACGGGCCAGCGGTGAATCGATGCTGATCCAGCCGAGCTTCGCGTCGGTCTCGTCGGGGCCGACGATCCGGTAGTGCAGGATTTCGCCGGTGTCGACGTTCTCCAGCTCGATGCGGGCACCGAAGAACACCAGGCCGCGATCGCCAGGCGCACCTTCGGCCACCTTGAGCGATGGAATCCGTTTGCTGAGGTAGCGGGCGCGGCGGTCGATCTCGCCCAGCTGTTTCTTGCGATAGATGTATTCGGCGTTTTCCGAGCGGTCACCTTCGGCAGCTGCGGCCGCGAGTGCTTTCACCACTTCCGGTCGCAGGACGTGCCACAGATGATCGAGTTCGGCCTTGAGCCGCTCGAAACCTTCGCGGGTGATGATCGCGGTCGAGCCGGGCGACGGTGGGCGCCAGCGACTCATGCGGAACCGACCAGCTGTCGCCGTTGCGCATCGATCTCGGCGCGCAGTGGATGCTCGGGCCATGCGGCCGCGAGCCGGTCCAGCAGCGCCGTCGCTTCGGCGTGCTGGTCGGCGTGTCGGGCGAGCTGGCGTACGGCCAGCAGGCCGTAGTGCGGCGTCTGCGGATCGCGCGGCCAGTGCGCGAGAAAGCCGTGGCACAAATGCAGCGCGATCCGGCTCATGCCCAGCCGTACCGCCAGATCGGCCAGTTCGCCACAGGTTCGCGGATCGTCCGGAACAAAAGTGGCATCGATGCCGCAGCATTCCTGCAGCAGCCCCAGCGCGCGGCGTGATTCGCCCTGGGCGATCAGCGCGGCGGTCCAGATCTGGCCGTGTACCAGCAATCCGTCACGCAGGTTCTGCCGCTGCAGCAATTGACGATAGGCCAGGTGCAACGACGCCGGCGCAACCCGATCCTGCATCCGGGCGACCAGCAGTGCGGTGGCGGCGGCTGGATCGGCATGCGCGAGTGCATCGACCTCGGCCAGCAGGATCTCGTCGGCGTCCTGTCCGCCGGCCTTGGCCAGCTTCGGTGCTTCGGGTTCCAGTCCGAAACGCTCATGGCGCTGGTGGATCATCACGCCCATCAGATGGAATGCGAGCACGATCAGATAGGTATAGGCGAAGGCGAACAGTGGCAAGGCCAGCAGCCGTGGCAGCAGCGCGCTGGTAAGCGAGGCCAGCACGATCAGTATGCCGAGCAGCAGGTTGATCGCCACCGGCACCAGATAGGCTGTGCCGAATGCCGCGATGACGCGACTCCAGTTCAGCGGACTGATCGCCAGCGCCAGGTTGCCGTCGAACGCCAGCGACATGTCGATCGCCGGCAGCGCCAGTGCGGCCAGGATCAACACCGGCAACAGCAGGCGCGGGAAGAACACAATGGCGACCACGCAGATGGCGACCACCAGCAGATGAATCGCGGTCAGTCCCCAGCCGCTGGACTCATTGCCATCGCTGCCGACATCGGGCGGATCGGCGTAGCCGTTCGCGGTATGCAGCAGGCAGTCCGCTGCATACCGCCAGGTGGCGGCCCATACCAGCGCACTGGCCAGCACGCCGATGTACGACGGCAACAAGCCGACATAGTGCAGCAGCGCCATGACCACGCAGGTGGGCAGCGCCGCACCACGCAGCGGATAGCCGAAGCCTGCCTGCAGGCGCTCCCCGAATGGGGTCTCGGGGGCCACTGTTTCGATGCGCGGCATGCTAGTGCGCGCTCAACGCTTGCCGCCGAAGATGCCACCGAGCACGCCGCGAAGGATCTGCCGGCCGAGCTGGCTGCCGGCCGTGCGCACCATCTGCTTGCCCATGGTTTCGATCATGCCCTGGCGGCGCTTGGTACCGAACAGCGCATCGTGCACGGCGCCGCCCCATGACGAGCCTGTTGCAGGATCGTCGCCCGCAGGCTTGCCCGCTGTGCCGGCAGCCATGTTGCCGGGATCGGCGGCCTTGTCGCTGGCACGCTTGGCCAGCATCTCGGCGGCGGATTCGCGATTGATGGTGGTGTCGTATTTCGTGCCGACCGGCGAGCGTTGGCGAATGACGGCACGCTCGGCGTCAGTGATCGCGCCGATGCGGCAGCACGGCGTGGTCACGAGTACCTGTTCGACCGGCGTCGGCACACCGCCATTGGCGAGCGTCGAGGCCAACGCCTCACCGACGGCGAGTTTGGTGATCGCTTCGGTGACATCGAGTTTCGGGTTGGCGACAAAGGTTTCCGCGGCGGCCTTGACCGCTTTCTGATCGCGCGGCGTGAACGCGCGCAGTGCGTGCTGGATGCGGTTGCCGAGCTGGCCCAGGATCACGCCCGGCACGTCGTCCGGGTTCTGCGAACAGAAATACACGCCGACGCCCTTGGAACGGATCAGCCGCACGACTTGTTCGACCCGCTGTTGCAGCGCCGGAGAGGCGTCGTCGAACAGCAGATGCGCCTCGTCGAAGAAGAACACCATCTTGGGTTGATCGAGGTCGCCCACTTCCGGCAACTGCTCGAACAGTTCCGACAGCAGCCACAGCAGGAAGGTGGAATACAGCCGCGGCTTCAGGATCAGCTGATCGGCGGCGAGCACGTTGATGATGCCGCGGCCGCTCATGTCCTGACGCATCAGGTCGGCCAGTTCCAGCGCCGGTTCGCCGAAGAACTGGTCGGCCCCGTCGCCTTCGAGTTTCAGGATCGCACGCTGGATCGCCGCGATGCTGGTGGTGCTGATCAGGCCGTAATGGGTGGAGATGTCCTTGGCGTTGTCGGCGGCATAGGTGAGCAAGGCGCGCAGGTCGGCCAGATCCAGCAACAGCCAGCCCTGATCGTCGGCGGCCTTGAAGATCACCTCGAGCACGCCCTCCTGGGTGTCGTTCAATTCCAGCACGCGACCGAGGAGGGTCGGCCCCATCTCGCTGATGGTGGCGCGCACCGGATGGCCGAGCTTGCCGTAGATGTCCCAGAACACTACCGGATTGGCCAGCGGCTTCCAGTCGGTGAGCTTGAGCTTGTCCAGTCTCGCCTTGAGTTTGTCGCCGGCCTCGGCGGCAGCCATCGACAGGCCGGCCAGATCGCCCTTCGCATCGGCCAGGAAGCACGGCACGCCAAGCCGGGAGAAACCTTCGGCCAGCACCATCAGCGAGACGGATTTGCCGGTGCCGGTGGCGCCGGCGATCATGCCGTGGCGATTGCCGTAATGCGGGTCGAGGCTGACGCTGGCGCTGTCGTTGCGGCCGATCAGGATGTCGGTCATGGGGTTCCGTCCGTTGATGGTCGAATGATTGTAGCCAACACGGTGATGCTTTCGCGTGGCGGTGCATGGCTGCGTTGAGTCGAAGCGTCGCGCCAGCTATGGTGGGTGTTTTTCCGCGGGTGAAGTTTCTGATGTCGTCGTGTTCCGTGCTTCGTTCCATGCGTCTGGTGGCGATTGCCATGGCGCTCAGTCTGCTCGGCGCCTGCGCCACTGCGGGCGCAGGCAAACCCTCGGCCCCGGTGAATGCGCTTTACAGCCAGCTCGATCTGGCCAGCAAGGGCTACGAGACTGCCCTGCAGCAGTCGCGTGAAGGCAACCTGGAGGCTTCACGGTTGACGTTGACCCAGTCGCTCGACCGGCTGAAGGAAGCGTCGGCGCGGTGCGGCAACACGCCAGGCTGCGATCCGCAGCGGTTCTTCTCCGTGTTCGATCGCCTGTTGCGACTGAAGGATGGCGATTTCAGCGGCGACCAGGATCTGAACAGCGATGTTGCTCCATCGCAGGCAGCCTTGGCGGCCGGCAAGGGCGGCGTGTCCAGCCTACCGCAGGCGCAGCGCAGCGTGACCTTGCTGCACGGACAAAAACTGTCCGAACTGATCGCGATGAATGGACCGGTGAAAGCGGCGCTGGAAATGTGGTTGACCCAGATGCGCCCGCAGTTGATGGATGCCTGGGTCAACTATCAATACTTGCGCTACCAGATGTGGCCGCAATACCAAAAGGCAGATCTGCCCGAGGCGCTGCTGTTCGGCATCATGGCGAAGGAGTCCGGCGGCAAGGTGCATGCCGTCTCGCGTTCGGGCGCGGCCGGGCCGCTGCAGTTCATGTACGCCACCGGCATGCGTTTTGGCCTGAGCAGCGACAGCGGTTTCGACATGCGCTTCGATCCATCGGCGTCGGCGCGGGCGAATGCCGAATACATCAACGAGCAGCTGCGGATCTTCAACAACAATCTCGAGCTCACCATCGGCGCCTACAACGGCGGCGAAGGGCGCATGCGGCGCGCGGTCGGCGACGACACCTCGGTGAGCTTCTACGACCCGCGCATCTACGACCAGCTGTCGCAGGAAACCCGTGACTACGTACCGTCCGTGCTTGCTGCGGCATGGCTGTTCCTTCATCCGGAAAGCTACAACCTGCACTTCCCGAAGATCGACGGCATGCCCGGCACGGTCATTCTGAAGCGGCCGGCCTCGCTGTCCGAATTGACGGTGTGCCTGGGCTCGGCCGGTGGCATGAACGATGGCTGGTTCCGCACCTTGCGCAATCTCAATCCAAGACTGGATCCGCAGGTGACCCAGCCGGTGGGCACCTCGTTGCAGTTGCCCAAGCCTTTGGAGCAGTCATATGCGGCACGCTGTGTCGATGGCCCATGGCCGATTCTCGCCGGCGATCTGCATCATGCCGTGGTACCTGTCGTCGTGCAGGCGGCTCCGGTGGTGAGTGCGCCGGTGGTGCGCGGAACCAGCTACTACAAGGTTCGCCGGGGCGATACGCTGATCAGTATCGTGCGCGGCCTGCATTGCTCGAGCGTGCAGGAAGTGACCGAGATGAACGGGCTCAAGCACCATCATCTGGCTATCGGAAAGACGCTGAAGGTGCCGGTCTGCCGCTGAGTCGAACCGGCGGTCGCCTGGGTCAGGCGACCGCGCTTTCCTGCATCCAGTGGTCGACGGTGTTGCCGCTGCCGTGGACTTCCTTCAGTTCACGCAGCAGCTGCATCAGCTGTCGGTGCTGCGGCTGCAGGCTGCTGTGCGGCGAGTTCTTGGTCTCGTGATAAGCCACGGCCAGCCATAGCGCGATGCCGCGCAGCGCTACTTCGGCATTGGTCGAACATGCGCGCTCGTAACCGGCGTCGGTGCCCTGACCCCAGGGCATGTAACGCGCTTCCGGCGCGGTTCCATACAGGTGCGGAAAATCGCTGCGCGAGGCCTGGCCGATCTCGCGCAGGGTCAGTGTGCTCAATCGTTCCCGGTTGCGCTTTGGCAGGGCCCGGATGCTGCGCTCGATATCGCGGAACTGGCGACCAAGCTGGCGCGCGCGCATCATCACGAAGAATGGAGTGAGTATCTGCATGGGATCCCCTCGACGCTGGTCAGCCGCACTGGGAAGCGCGGCGAAGTGGCGAGCGTAGCGAAGCGATCCCTGCAGTTGCGCCTAGAGCGTCACAAAATGACGCATGGCGTCAGTTTTCCGGTTGGCGAGGATGCGTAGCCTGCTTTCAGCTGTGACCGAGCCGCTGTCCCACCAGTACCGCCTGTTGTGGCTGCAAGGCGTCCAGCGTGGCGGTGCCCTCGGGCAGCAGCAGGATCACGGTGGAGCCCATGTTGAAGCGCGCCATCTCGGCAAAGCGCTCCAGCGTGATGTTCTGACCGGCGAATGACTTGCGCCGGATCGACGAGGCATACGGCGGGATCACCAGCCCGTCCCACACGGTGGCTACCGACGACACCAGGATCGCGCCGACCATCACCACCACGAACGAGCCGTGTTCGCCCTCGAAGTGGCAGACCAGTCGCTCGTTGCGTGCGAACAGCCGGGGAATCGCCGCTACCGCGAACGGCGCCACGCTGAAGATGCGGCCGGGCACGTGCACGGTTTCCTTCAGCGTGCCTTTCAGCGGCATGTGCACACGGTGATAGTCGCGTGGTGACAGGTAAACCGTGACGAAGCGGCCGTTGCGGTACGGCGCGGCGGCTGCCTCGTCGCCACCGAGCAGTTCGGCGGCGGTGTACTCCTGACCCTTGGCCTGGAAGATGCGCCCGTCGACGATCGCGCCGGACTGGCTGATGCGGCCATCGGCGGGTGAGAGCAGGGCGGCCGGATCGGCATCCGCACGGCGTGCATCGGGGCGCAGCTTGCGCGTGAAGAACGCATTGAAGTGCTGGTAGGCCAGCGGATCGGGCTGCGCCGCCTCGGCCATGTTCACGTTGTAATTGCGCACGATGGTGCCGATCAGCCAGTTCTTCCACGGCGCGAAGGTCCAGCGTGTGGCCCAGTAGACGATGCGCGACAGGAAGCGGTGCGGCAGGATGTACTGCAGGAATACGTTGAAAGTCATCCGCCCAGTATACGGGGTGGGGCCGCTTCAGGCCTTATAATGGCCGGCCATTCTGTTGCACTCTGGATCGCCGTGACCGCCGAACTCGCCTCCATCATCGACTTCATCCGTTATGGCGCCAGTCGCTTCTCGGCCGCTGGACTGACCTTCGGCCACAGCCACGACAACCCGATCGACGAGGCCACCCATCTGGTGCTGGCCAGCCTGCACCTGCCGCCGGATATTCCGCCGGCCTACGGCGCGGGCAGGCTCACTGCTGCCGAACGCGAGAACGTGCTGGCGCTGATCGAGCGTCGCGTGACCGAGCGCTTGCCGGTGGCCTACCTGGTCGGTGAAACCTGGTTCGCCGGGCTGAAGTTCAAGAGCGATCGCCGCGCGCTGGTGCCCCGTTCGCCGATCGCCGAGCTTATCGAGTCGGGCTTCGCGCCGTGGCTGGACGAGCGCCACATCGAACGCGCGCTGGACCTGTGCACTGGTTCGGGCTGCATCGGCATCGCGATGGCCGAGTACAACCCGGAGTGGAAGGTCGACCTCGTCGACATCAGCGACGAGGCGTTGTCGCTGGCGCGCGAGAACATCGTGTTCCAGCACGTCGAAGGCCGGGTCGAGGCGATCCAGTCCGATCTGTTCGCCGGCGTGCAGGGACGCAAGTACGACCTGATCGTCTCCAATCCGCCGTACGTCACCGAGGACGAGTACACCGCGCTGCCGGGTGAATACGCGCACGAGCCGAAACTGGGTCTTACCTCCGGTGCCGATGGTCTGGATCTGTGTCTGCGCATGCTGGACGAGGCGGCCGACCATCTCACCGATGACGGTCTGCTGATCGTCGAGGTGGGCGAGAGCGAGCATGCGCTGGCTGCGTTGCTGCCGGAAGTTCCGTTCATCTGGATCGAGTTCAAGGTCGGCCAGATGGGCATCTTCGCGCTGGCGCGGCGCGATCTGGTCGATCACGCTGCGGTGATCCGCGCGGTGGCTGCGGCGCGCCGCGTGGTCTGAAGGACTCGCGCCGCATGGAGCTGAACACAGCGCGCCTGCGGCTCGATGCCTTGCGTCCGGCCGACGCCACGGCGTTGTTCGGCTACCGCGCCGATCCGGAGGTATCCCGATTCCAGGGGTGGTGTCCGGCCAGCGTGGCCGAGGCGGCAACCTTCATCGAGCGCCAGGCCGATGCCTCGCTGGATACGCCGGACAGCTGGTTTCAGCGCGCGATCCGTCTGCGTGATGGCGAGGCATTGATCGGCGACTTGGGCATTCACCTGCCTGCGGACGCCGAAGGTTCGGTCGAGTTCGGAATCAGCATCGCGCCGGGCCATCAGGGCAGGGGCTTTGCCTGCGAGGCCGTACGCGCGGTGTTCGGACTGGTATTCGGCCAGTTGGACCGGCATCGCGTCCACGCTTCGGTCGATCCGCGCAACCTCGCCAGCATGGCGATGCTGCGCGCGCTGGGCATGCGGCAGGAAGCGCATCATCGCGAAAGCCTGTGGCTGCACGGCGAATGGGTCGACGACGTGGTGTTTGCGCTGCTGGCCAGCGAATGGCGCGCCGCGCAGCCGGCCCGCTGACCGGATCGGGCGCCGTCGCGCTAAGCTGTAGCGGTTTCCTTCGGACGTCCAAACCTCGTGTCCAGCAATTCCTTCGGCAAACTCTTCACTGTCACCACTTTCGGCGAAAGCCACGGACCGGCAATCGGCTGCGTGATCGACGGATGCCCGCCGGGGTTGTCGATCCGTCCGGAAGAATTCAAGACCGATCTCGAACGCCGTGCCACCGGCCGCAGTCGCTACACCTCGCAGCGGCACGAAGCTGACGAAGTCGAAATTCTCTCCGGCGTCTACGAGGGCAAGACCACCGGCACGCCGATCGCATTGCTGATCCGCAATACCGATCAGCGCAGCAAGGATTACGGCGACATCGTGTCGACGTTCCGTCCCGGCCATGCCGATTACACCTACTGGCAGAAATATGGCATCCGCGATCCGCGCGGTGGCGGACGTTCGTCGGCGCGCGAAACCACCATGCGCGTGGTTGCTGCGGTGATTGCGAAGAAGTGGCTGGCCGAGCGTTACGGTGTGCGTGTGCGCGGTTACCTGGCGCAGATCGGCGAGCTGACGCCGGATGCGTTCGACTGGGAAGCGGTGGAGCAGAACCCGTTCTTCTGGCCGGATACTCCGCAGGTGCCTGCGCTGGAGACCTATGTCAACGCGCTGCGCAAGTCCGGCGATTCGGTCGGCGCACGCGTCAATGTGGTCGCCGATGGCGTGCCCCCGGGCTGGGGTGAGCCGATCTACGGCAAGCTGGACAGCGATCTGGCCAGCGCGCTGATGTCGATCAACGCGGTCAAGGGCGTGGAAATTGGCGACGGTTTCGCCGCGGTCACCCAGCACGGCAGCCAGCATCGCGACGAGATGAGCATGGACGGTTTTGCCTCCAATCATGCCGGCGGCATCCTCGGCGGCATCAGCAGCGGTCAGCCGGTGACGGCTTCGATCGTGCTCAAGCCAACTTCCAGCATCCTGATCCCGGGCCACAGCGTGAACCTGGCCGGCGAGCCGACCGAGGTAGTGACCAAGGGACGCCACGATCCCTGCGTCGGCATCCGTGCCACTCCGATCGCCGAGGCGATGATGGCGCTGGTGCTGATCGATCATGCCTTGCGCCATCGTGCGCAATGCGGCGATGTGGGCACGGTCGAGCCGCGGATTCCGGCTAAAGCCGGACATTGAAAGGCGGCGGTAGCAGATGATCGACAAACCAAGAGTATGGGTTTCGCGTCCCACCTTTCCCGATGTCATCGCCCGCCTCGACGAGCACTTCGAGGTGGTCAGCGAGCCGGAAGAGATCACTTTTTCGTCGGCCGAGCTGGCGGCAAAACTGACCGATCAGGATGCCGCCATCGTCGGCCTCAAGGAGCACATCGGCGCGCTGGAAATTGCCGGTGCGAAACGGCTGCGCCTCGTCGCCAACCTAAGCGTGGGTTACGACAACCTCGACCTCGCCGCATTGAGTGCGGCCGGCATTGCTGCCTCCAATACCGCCGACGTGCTCAACGAAAGCGTGGCCGATTACACCTGGGCGCTGCTGCTGGGCGCGGCACGCCGGGTCGGCGCGGCCGAGCGCTGGGTGCGTGCAGGCGAATGGAAGGCCACGAAATTCACGCAGTGGCTGGGCATGGACGTACGCGGCCGCACGCTGGGCATTCTCGGCATGGGCCGGATCGGTCAGGCGGTCGCACGACGGGCGCAGGGATTCGGCATGCAGGTCATCTATCACAACCGCTCGGCGCTGCCGGTAGCGGTCGAACGCGAATGCAACGCCCGCTATGTAGACAAGCCGCAGCTGCTGCACGAATCGGATTTCCTGGTGCTGGTGCTGCCGCTGACGCCGCAGAACCGACACGCGATCGGCGCGCCGGAGCTGGCGCAGATGAAGCCGACCGCCGTGCTGGTGAACGTCGCGCGTGGCGGCATCGTCGATGATGCTGCCTTGGCTGATGTGCTGGCCCGCGGTGGTCTGGCCGCGGCAGCCCTGGACGTGTTCGAGGGCGAACCGGGCGTGCATCCGGCGCTGCTGGCTTTGGACAATGTGCTGCTCAGTCCGCATATAGCCAGCGCCAGTCATGATGCACGGCGCGCCATGACGGCACTGGCGGTCGACAACGTGCTGGCGCTCTTCGGTCATGGCCCGCACGCCGGGCGGCCGCCGACTATCCTCAATCCCTCGGTGCTGGCTGCGGCCAACCCGGTCATCCAACCCTGAGCAAAGAACAACATCCATGAGCAAGAAGAGCAGTTACAAAGTCGCCATGGTCGGCGCCACCGGGGCGGTCGGTGAGACCCTGCTGGCGATTCTCGCCGAGCGTGATTTCCCGGTCAGCGAACTGGTGCCGCTGGCCAGCGAGCGTTCGGCCGGTGGCAAGGTCTCGTTCGGCGGTCAGGAGATCACGGTGCAGCTGCTCGACACCTACGACTTCGCGGGCGTCGACATTGCGTTCTTCTCGGCCGGCGGCTCGGTCAGCCGCGAGCATGCACCGCGGGCGGCGGCGGCCGGTGCAGTGGTGATCGACAACACCTCGGAATTTCGCTACCAGGACGATATCCCGCTGGTGATCAGCGAGGTGAACCCGCATGCGATCGCGCAGTACACCAGCCGCGGCATCATTGCCAACCCGAACTGCTCGACCATGCAGATGCTGGTGGCGCTGGCGCCGATCCACCGGGCGGTGCAGATCGAGCGGATCAACGTGGCCACCTACCAGTCGGTGTCCGGTGCCGGCCGCACCGGCATGGAAGAACTGGGCAAGCAGACCGCGGCCTTGCTTAACTTCCAAAGCGTGGAGCCGGGCAAGAAATTCCCCGCGCAGATCGCGTTCAATGTGATTCCGCAGATCGACGACTTCCAGCCGAACGGCTACACCAAGGAAGAGATGAAGCTGGTGTGGGAGACCCGCAAGATCCTGGAGGACGAGTCGATCCAGGTGAACCCGACCGCGGTACGCGTGCCGGTGTTCTATGGTCATTCCGAGGCAGTGCATATCGAGACCAGCGACAAGATCACCGCCGAACAGGCCCGTGAACTGCTGCGACAGGCGCCTGGCGTGGTGCTGGTGGACGAGCGCAAGCCGGGCGGTTATCCGACCCCGGTGGGCGAGGCTGCCGGCACCGATGCGGTATATGTCGGGCGCATCCGCGAGGACATCTCGCACGAGCGCGGGCTGGACATGTGGATCGTCTCGGACAATATCCGCAAGGGCGCGGCGCTGAACGCCGTGCAGATCGCCGAACTGTTGATCGAGGACTATCTCTAAGATGCGTTGCGTGCAATTCGTGGGCTTTGTTGGCCTGATGCTGGCATCGACGGCCTGGGCCGGCACCGACCAGCCCAAGCCATTGCCAGCCGGGCAGGCAGCGACATCGCTGCCCCAGGTCAGGCAGCGGCTGACCCGGAACCAGGCCGAAGTGAGGCGGCTGGAGCAGGATCTCGCCAGGCAGGAGTCGGACAGCAAGCGCGCCAGTGAGCGCCTGCAACAGCAGGATCAGGCCATCGCCGAGCTGCAGAAGCAATTGCAGGAACTGCGGGCTACCCCGGCACCTGCGCAGCATTAGAGCGTGCCGCTGCGGTGAGAACACGCAGCAGCAATGCACTGCAAGTATTCGCCGCAGCTATTGTTGATTGCTCTGCATATAACTAAAGTGGCACCTCGTTTGCCGCAGTAGCCGCCACCGCGGCGACACCACAAGAGTTGCGCCAAAGATCGTTCGGGGGAACACGCATGAATCGTTCGTTGAAGTTGTCGATGCTGGTGGCACTGGCCTTGGGCACTAGCCAGGCCATGGCACTGGACCTTGGTCAGATCCGGGTCAAATCGGCGTTGGGGCAGCCCTTGCTGGCGGAAATTCCGCTGCATCCTGCCAGTCCGGCGGAACTGCAGAACCTCACCGTGCAGCTGGCTTCCAGCGAGGAATTTGCCCGGGCCGGCATCGTCGGCGGTCGTACCACGATCCCGCTGCATTTCAGCGTAGCCAACGCCGCGGGTGGCAAGGTCATCCGGATTACCAGCAGCCAGGCAGTCGACGATCCCTACCTCGACCTGTTGCTGGAAGTGAACAGCAATGCCGGCAAGAGCGTGCGCGAATTCGCGATCCTGCTTGATCCGGCCAATGCGCCGACCGCGGCCCCCGCCGCTGTCGCGGCCGCACCGGCGCAGGCAGCGACACCGAGCCGACCCGTGCAGGCCAAGCCGGCACCGACGCAGGCGCCGCCTGCTGCCGCGGCTCCCAAGGCGGCACCGGCTACCGTCAGCAATGGCCAGTACGGTCCGGTCGAGCATGGCCAGACATTGTCGTCGATCGCCCGCAGCACCGCACCGCCGGGAGTCGATGTGCAGCAGATGATGCTGGCGCTGAAGCAGGCCAATCCCGACGCGTTCTATCGCGACAACATCAATGCGCTGAAGAGTGGTGCGGTACTGCGCGTGCCGAATTCCTCCGAGGCGCAAGCCATGACGATCGCCGCGGCCGTGGCCGAAGTGCGTCGCCAGAACAGCGATTGGCGCGCCGGGGCGCCGGGCAAGCCTGCGCTCGTGGCCGATACGGCAACGCGTGCGTCTGCCTCCAGTGCACCCAGCAGTACGTCCAGCGACGCGGGTGACCGTCTGGCGCTGGTGCCGGCGAAGGATGGCAGCGGAAGCGGAGCACAGGGCAGCCATGCCACCAGCAAGGGCGACAAGGCAGCCGCCGCCAGCCTTCGTCAGGATCTGCTGCGCAGCCAGGAGAGCCTGGCCAGTCTGCAGCAGCAGAGCACCGATCTGAAAACCCGCCTGAAGGATCTGGCGGACATCAACAGCAAGAACGAACATCTGCTGTCGCTGAAGGACAACGAGATCGCGGACCTGCAGGCCAAACTGGCCGCAGCGCGCAAGTCCGCGGGTCTGCCGGCTGCAGCAGCGGTGACAACGACCGAGCCGACGCCGGCAGCCAGCGTGGCAAAGGCTGTCGTGGCAACGGCGCGGCCGGAGCATCTGGAAACCGCCTCGGCCAGTACCGCGGCCAGTGCGGGTTCGGCGCCTGTCGCCGCAAGTTCCACCGCGGTGACCACCACCACTCCAGCTGCGGTCGCCGGTTCGCCGACAACGGGCAGCTCTGCGCAGGCTGCGGCTGCAGTCACGCCGGCGCCGGTCAAGCCGGTGGTCAAGCCGGCGACCAAGCCGAGCTCCGCCGCTTCGGAGGTCGAGCAGCCGTGGTACATGCAGACCTGGGCATGGGGCGCCGGCGGCGCTGCAATCGTGCTGCTGATCCTGCTGGCCATGCTCGGTCGTCGCAAGCCGGCGGCTGCCGCATTGTCGAAGTCGGCACCATCGCTGGCCGATCGTTTCAATTCAGCGCCGCCGGCTGATCACGACCTCGTCGGCAGCGACGACGTCGATCAGGAAGAACTGCTCGATCAGTTGGCCGAGCATCCGGACGACATCTATCTGCACCTGGAACTGGTCACCCTGTACTACTCGCGGCGCGACGTCGAGCATTTCGAGGCCGCCGCCGAGGCCATGCACGCCCATATCACCGATCCACAGCAGGACGAGTGGCAGGACGTGGTGCACATGGGCGAGGACCTGGTGCCGGGCCACCCGCTGTTCGACCACCATCCCGAATTGCCGGTGCATGAGGATGCGGAGGCCCGCCGCGAATTCGACATCGACGACTATGCGGACGAACACGAAGCGCCCAGGGTCGTATCGTCGATGCCGCCGCCGTTGCCGTCGGGCGCACCGAAGAAGGTCAGTGAATACAACTTCAATTTCGATCTGACCAAGCCGGTCGTCGCCGAATCGGCTATGGATCACCCGGGGGCCCCGGACGACGCTACTACCGTGGCGGCGCCGCTGATGGCGGACACGCACGCGTCCGACGCCCATGCAGCGACGACGGCCGAATCGGCTTCGAACTGGCATTTCGACGAGGCGGACAACGCACATCAGGCCGCTGACCCAGGCCATGATCTGGGCGAGTTCAACGACGACCCGATCGATACCAAGCTCGATCTGGCCCGCGCCTATCTGGACATGGGCGACGCCGATGGTGCCCGTGCGATGCTGGGCGAGGTGATGAAGGAAGGCAGCCAGATGCAGCGGGACGTCGCCAAGCGCCTGCTCGACAACCTGCACTGAACCAGTTGCCGCAGTTCGCACTATGCAATCGGGTCGGCTTTGCCGGCCCGATTGCGTTGTGGCCTGCTAATCTTCCGTGTCTTCCAGCGAACCCTTGCACGACTCCATGCGTATCGCCCTTGGCATCGAATACGACGGTACCGATTTTTCCGGCTGGCAACGGCTGAAGACCGATGCCAGCGTGCAGGGCGCGCTCGAGCAGGCGCTGTCGAAGGTCGCTGCACACCCGGTCGAAGTCAGCTGCGCGGGACGCACCGATGCCGGCGTGCATGGTCGTTGCCAGGTGGTGCATTTCGACACTGAGGCTCAGCGTGACATGCGTGGCTGGATGCTTGGCGCCTGTTCCAACCTGCCCACCAGTGTGGCGGTGCTGTGGGCGCAGCCGGTGCTGGAGAGTTTCCACGCACGCTATGCCGCGCGCAGTCGCCGTTACCGCTATCACATCCTCAATCGGCCGGTGCGCGCGGCGCTGGATGCCCGGTACGTCACCTGGGAACGCCTGCCGCTGGATGCAGAGCGGATGCATGCCGCCGCGCAGGCGCTGCTGGGCGAGCATGACTTCAGCGCGTTTCGCGCACTGTCCTGCCAGGCAGCGCACCCGCGGCGCACGGTGCTGGCGGTGAGCGTGTGGCGCGAGCGCGAGCAGGTCTTCGTCGAGATCGAGGCGAACGCGTTTCTGCATCACATGGTGCGTAATGTCGTCGGCTCCCTGCTGATGATCGGTCGCGGCGAACAGCCCGTCCCATGGATGGCCGAACTGCTGGCCGGTTGCGATCGCCAGGTGGCCGGGCCGACGGCCGCGGCCTCCGGCCTGACCTTCATCGGGCCGCGTTACGAGCGGCACTGGAGGCTTCCGGCGGAGGTGAGTCAATGACCCGCATCAAATGTTGCGGCATGACCCGAGTCGAGGATGCGCTGCTGGCCGCGCGCCTCGGTGCCGATGCGATCGGGCTGGTGTTCACCGCGCGCAGCAAACGGCAGGTGGCGCTGGCGCGGGCGCGGGAGATCGTCGCGGCACTGCCGCCGTTCGTCGCCACCGTCGCGTTGTTCATGGATGACGACGCTGATCTGGTGCGGCAGGTGATCGAGGAAGTGCAACCCACGCTGCTGCAGTTTCACGGCAGCGAAACCGATGACTGGTGCATGCAATTCGGCCGTCCCTTCCTGAAAGCCATCGCGATGGGCGACGGCGCCGCTGCGTTGCCGCGGTTGCATGATTACCCGCATGCCGCTGGGCTGCTGCTGGATGGTCACGGCTTTGGTGAAGCGGGCGGCAGCGGCAAGGCGTTCGACTGGTCGTTGCTGCCGGGCGAGCGGAGGCAACCGGTGATCCTGGCCGGCGGTCTGCACGCCGGCAATGTGGCCGATGCCGTGCGCCTGTTGCGACCGTGGGCGGTGGATGTGGCCAGTGGCGTCGAGTCGTCGCCGGGGGTGAAGGATCCGGACAAGCTGGCAGCTTTCATTCGTGCAGTGCGCGCGGTGGAGGCGGGCTGAGGGCCATGTCTACCGCCATCGAAGAGTATCGCGACACCGGCCAGCCGATCGGGCTCCGCGATATCGTCGGTCGCGAGCAGCCACTGGTCATTCGTGGTCTGTGCCGGGACTGGCCGCTGGTGAAACTGGCGAATCAGTCAGACACGGCGTTCGCCAAGGGACTGGCTGCGCTGGACAACGGCAGCGAGGTCGATGCGTTGCTGCTGCCGCCTGGCGAAGACGGCATCATCGGCTACAACGCCGATTTCGATGGCTTCAACTACGAACATCACCGCGTCTCGATCACCCGGGGCCTGCAGCGGCTGGCGCATTACAGTCGCCAGGAAGATGCGCCGGGGCTGGCGATGCAGAGCGCGCTGATATCGGCCTGTCTTCCCGGCTTGCTCGACGACCACGCGCTACCCTTTCTTGACCCCGCGATCCAGCCGCGCATCTGGATCGGCAACAAGGTCACCACGCCGGCCCACTTCGACGAGTACCACAACATCGCCTGCGTCGTGAGCGGTTGCCGGCGCTTCACGCTGTTTGCGCCGGAACAGGTGCGCAACCTGTATGTCGGACCGCTGGATTTTGCACCGACCGGTGCGGCGATCAGCATTGCCCGGCTCGACTGTCCCGACGATCCGCGCTTTCCGCGGCTGAAGCTGGCGCTGGCCGAAGCACAGGTGGCGGAGCTGCGACCTGGCGATGCGATCTACATCCCGCCGATGTGGTGGCATCACGTCGAGTCGCTGGAGCGGATCAACGCGCTGGTGAACTACTGGTGGAAGCACACCCCGGCCAATGGCCATGTGCCGGAAACGGCCTTGGGTTGTCTGATGCACTGCATCCTCACCTTCAAGTCGCTGCCGCCAGCGGAACGGGCCGCCTGGAAGGGGTTGCTGGATCACTATGTGTTCGACGACGAGTATCCGGTTGCTCATGTTCCTGTTGCACGTCGCGGCATGCTCGGCAGGCTCACGCCCGAGCTGATCGCAGGGCTGAAAGAAACCATTCGCCGGTATCTGTGAGCCCACATCCATACCGCGGCTGAGGCCAGCGGTACCGCGACTCGCCTGGCACCCAGGATGCCGCTAAGATTACCGCTTGCCGCAGTGCGGCATACGCTTTCGCAGGAGTGCACCCCCGCTGCTCCTGCCTTCCGGATCGAATGAAAGATGAACAAAATCGTCGATTTCAACGCCTTCCCCGACGCGTATGGCCGCTTCGGCAACTACGGTGGCAGCTATGTCGCCGAAACCCTGATGGCGCCGCTGGCCGAACTGACCGAAGCGTATCTGCGCCTGCGCGAGGATCCGGCATTCATCGCCGAGCTCGACCACGACCTGAAGCACTACGTCGGCCGGCCCAGCCCGATCTATCACGCGGAACGGCTGTCGCAGCATGTCGGTGGCGCGCGCATCCTGTTCAAGCGCGAAGATCTGAATCACACCGGCGCGCACAAGATCAACAACACCGTGGGCCAGGCGCTGGTCGCCAAGCGCATGGGCAAGCCGCGCATCATTGCCGAGACCGGTGCCGGCCAGCACGGCGTGGCCAGCGCCACGGTGGCCGCACGGCTTGGTCTGAAGTGCGTGGTCTACATGGGCGCGGTCGATATCGAGCGGCAGAAGATCAACGTGTATCGGATGAAGCTGCTTGGCGCGGAAGTGGTGCCGGTGACATCCGGTTCGAAGACGCTGAAGGATGCGCTGAACGAGGCGATGCGCGACTGGGTGACCAATGTCACCGACACCTTCTACATCATCGGTACCGTGGCCGGTCCGCATCCGTATCCGCTGATGGTGCGCGACTTCAACGCGATCGTCGGCCGCGAGGCTCGTGCACAAATGCTCGAAGAGTATGGCCGCCTGCCGGATGTATTGACGGCTTGCGTCGGCGGCGGCTCCAACGCGATCGGCCTGTTCCATGCGTTCCTCAACGATGCCGATGTGCGCATCGTCGGTGCCGAGGCGGCAGGCGAGGGTATCGCGACCGGCCATCACGCAGCTTCGCTGGCCGCGGGCCGGCCCGGCGTCTTGCACGGCAATCGCACCTATGTGCTGTGCGACGATAACGGCCAGATCACCGAGACGCATTCGATCTCGGCCGGGCTCGATTATCCGGGTGTGGGTCCCGAACATGCGTTCCTGAAGGATGTCGGCCGTGCCGAGTACGTGGGTATCACCGATGACGAGGCGATGGAGGCATTCCATTTGCTGGCCCGGCAGGAGGGCATTCTCGCCGCGCTCGAATCGAGCCACGCAGTAGCCCAGGCGATCAAGCTGGCGCGCGAGATGCCGAAGGACGGCATCGTGCTGTGCAACTTGTCCGGTCGCGGCGACAAGGACGTGCATACCATCGCTGCACGCGAAGGAGTGCAGGTATGAGCCGCATCGATCGTCGCTTCGCCGCCTTGAAAGCGACCCATCGCACCGGCCTGATTCCGTTCGTCACCGCCGGCGATCCGTCACCGCAACACATGGTGGCGTTGATGCATGCGCTGGTCGATGCCGGCGCCGACCTGATCGAACTGGGCGTGCCGTTCTCCGATCCGATGGCGGATGGTCCGGTGATCCAGCACGCCAGCGAGCGGGCGATCGCAAAAGGCGTCGGCCTCAACGAAGTGTTGGCCTGGGTCGCCGCGTTCCGCCAGCTTGATACGGACACACCGATCGTGCTGATGGGTTATCTGAATTCGGTCGAGATCCACGGCTATGCGCGGTTCGCGCAGGAAGCCGTGCAGGCCGGCGTCGATGGCTTGCTGCTGGTTGATTGCCCGCTGGAAGAATCGGCGGTTCTGCGGCCGCTGCGCGACGCAGGATTGCAGCAGATCCTGCTCGCCGCGCCGACCACCGCACCTGCGCGTATGGCGCAGTTGTGCGGTTCCGCGGAGGGTTTCCTGTACTATGTCTCGTTTGCCGGCATCACTGGTGCGGCACACTTGAGTACCGGCGATATCGCTGCGCGCGTGGCAGATATCCGCGCTCATGCAAAAGCGCCGGTGGCAGTGGGCTTCGGCATCCGCGATGCGGCGAGTGCCAAGGCGATTGCCGGTTTTGCCGATGCCGTGGTGATCGGCAGCGCGCTGGTCGAGCGGCTGGCCGGGGCGACGGACGCCGAAGAAATAGCCGTGCGGGTCCGCGCATTTCTCACGCCGATCCGCACTGCGCTCGACGCGCATTGAGACCATGCGCCGCCTGTGGTGGTGCGCTCACGAATGTAGGGTGATGCGATGAATTGGCTGCAGAAAATCATGAACCCGCGCACCCGCCCGCAGAGTCCGAACGGCGGCAAGGGTTCGGTACCCGAGGGGGTGTGGGAGAAGTGCGGCGGTTGCGGCACCGTGCTGTACCGGCCGGAGCTCGAGCGCAACCTGATGGTGTGTCCGAAGTGCGATCATCATCACTACATCAGTGCGCGCATGCGACTCGACGCGCTGCTCGATGAAGGCTCCGCGCAGGAACTCTGGGCCAGCATGGAGCCCACCGATCCGCTGAAGTTCCGCGACTCCAAGAAGTATCGCGACCGCATTACTGCGACCCAGAAAAAGATCGGCGAGAAGGATGCGATGGTCGCCATGAGCGGCAAGCTCAAGGGTCGTCCGCTGATGGCGGTGGCGTTCGAGTTCGCCTACATGGGCGGCTCGATGGGTTCGGTGGTCGGTGAGAAATTCGCCCGCGCTGCCGAGCGCGCACTGGCCGACCACAGTGCGCTGGTGTGCTTCTCCGCCACCGGCGGTGCGCGCATGCAGGAGGCGCTGTTCTCGCTGATGCAGATGGCCAAGACCTCGGCCGCGCTAGCGCGCCTGCGCGATGCCGGCGTGCCGTACATCAGCGTGCTGACCAACCCGACCACTGGTGGTGTTTCCGCCAGTCTGGCGATGCTCGGCGACATCAATATCGGCGAGCCGAGGGCGCTGATCGGTTTCGCCGGTCCGCGCGTGATCGAGCAGACCGTGCGCGAGACGCTGCCGGAAGGCTTCCAGCGTTCGGAGTTCCTGGTCGATCATGGCGCGATCGACCTGATCGTCGACCGCCGCGAGATGCGCGACAAGCTGGCCGACCTGTTCGGCATCCTGGTGAAGGCGCCGCGGGCCGCCTGACTCGACGCAGTGGTTGCAGCGAACCGATGCCGCCGTCAGGCGGCATCGTCGTTTCTGCATCCGGATATTCGACGCACGGGTTTTCCACAATCGATGTGGACGCCTGTCGGTAAAGCCTGTGGACAAGCCACATGTGTTGCTTGTCGATCAGGCACTTGCTACGCGGTGATCAGGAATTGCGCAGGTGCGTCGCGCGGTAGCGGACGAGTGACAGATGGGCATCGTCATGACCGATGAGATAGTTTTCCACAGCATCTGTGCACGTCTTCGCTGCAAGCCTGTGGACAACCTGGTTCAGCCCCTTTGTCGACAGGTACTTGGCACGGCGTGCTGAGATTTTGCGCAGTGCCTGCCGCCGCGATGCGGAGTAATCCACAGTGATTGTGGAGCGTGAGCGGTAAAGCCTGTGGACAAGTGAGCTATCTGCCTGACCGTAAAGGCGCTTGTGACGACGTGCGCAAAGCTTGCTCAGGTCATGCGAGTTTCGTTGCCAGCGACAACAGCCACAGCGACGAGACACCGAGCCCGCTGCCGATGGCTATCGCCGCGAGCACGTCACTGGGATAGTGCAGCCCGAGGATCACCCGCGAGGCTGCCACCAGCAGGGTGAAGCCGAGCAGCAGCGGCGCGAGTTGCGGATACCAGGCCAGCGCGACGATGCTGAAGCTCACCGCCTGCAAGGTATGTCCCGACGGAAAACTGAATTCGTCCAGCGGTGGCACATGAGCGATAACGCCCGGGCAGACGCGATAGGGGCGCGGCCGGCGGGTCCAGCGTTTCAGCAGGCGATACAGCAATAGCGCAGTCAGTCCGGTGGCTGCCATATGCGCGGCGGCCGCGAGTCCGCGCGGGCCGCCGACCACGGCCAGCACCGCCATCAGTGCATACCAGAAGACGCCATCGCCGAGCCGGCTGATCGCACCGAAGAACAGACCCACGGCGCGTCGTGTGCCCCAACGGTTCGCCGCCATGCAGACGCGACGATCCAGCGCGAGACGGGGCAAGCCGGTCGACAGCTCAGGCGTGTGCAGCGGCGGCAAGGTGCTCATGGTGATTCTCCTCGGCCATCTCTCGCAGCAGGTTCTCGAAATCGCGGATCACGGCATCGGGCGACAACCCGGCCACGCCGACATGGGCGGCACGGCCCATGTGCCGGATCAGACCAGGATTGCTGGCCAGCCGGGCGGCCGCGTCGATGAACGCCGAGGTATTGCCCGACTCGATGCAATAACCGTTGACACCATCGATCAGATGCTCGCGTGCGGCACCTTCGGCATACGCCACCACCGGCAGACCGGCGGCCAGTGCTTCGAGAATCACGTTGCCGAAGGTTTCGCTGAGACTGGGGAACGGAAACAGGTCCGCGCTGGCGTAGTGCCGCGCCAGCGCCTCGTCACGCTGCACGCCGGCAAAGATGAAATCGGGATGCGCGGTTTCCAGCGCGGCGCGTGCCGGGCCATCGCCGACCCAGACATAACGCGCCTGCGGTACCCGTTGCTGGATCGCACGAAAAGCCTGTACCGCCAGTTCGAGATTTTTTTCCGGTGCAATGCGTCCCACGTACAGCACTACCGGAGTGGCGGCATCGACGCCCCAGCTGTCCCGCAGTCTGTCATTGCGCTGGTTTGGGTGGAACAGTTGCGTGTCCACCGCGCGGCGCAGCAGACGAGCGTTGCAGATACCCATGGTGTGCAACTCCTGTGCAAGAGCGTCGGTCGGCACCAGGGTGGCGGCAGCACGCTGGTGAAAGCGGCGCAGATAGCCACGCACCAGCGGCGTGAGCAGGCCCAGGCCATAGTGGTTGGCATAACTGTCGAAGCGCGTATGGAAACCGCTGCTGATGGGGATGCCCAATCGCGCGGCGGTGCGCACCGCCGACCAGCCGAGCGGCCCCTCGGTGGCGACATAGATCGCATCGGGGCGTTGCTGGCGCCAGTGCTGGCGCAGCGTGCGGCCGGCGGGCAGGCCGAAGCGCAAGCCGGGGTAGCGCGGCAGTGCAGCGCCACGCACGTTGAGTACGTCGATGCCGGGTTCGTCGTGGTGTGGTTGCGACTGGCGCGGCCGGATCAGATCCACTTGATGGCCGCGGGCGGCAAGCCCGGCGGCGAGGCTGTGCACAGTCAGTGCGACGCCGTTGATTTCCGGTGGATAGGTTTCGCTGACGATGCCGATGCGCATGACGATACCCGTGCTGGCTTGGCACATCCTCGTCAGTTGGCGTTGCGGCGGTGTGGCGGGTGGATGACGCCGCGGTGACGCCCGGGGTGCCTTGCTCAGGCTGACGCGTCTGCACTGGGTATTCCCGCCAACCTGGAGAGCCCCGATGAAACGCATCCTGCTTGCGCTTGCCCTGACGGGACTGGTCGGCGCCGTGATGGCGGCGGATGCACCGCTGCTGCCGGTCACCAAGGCTCCCGTTGATATTGCGGTCTACATCATCTCGCCCGGCGATGGCGCCAGCGCCGGTCAGGAGTTCACCGTACGCTTCGGCCTCAAGGGCATGGGCGTGGCGCCGGCCGGCGTCGTCAAGGAACGCACTGGCCACCATCATCTGCTGGTCGACGTAAGGGAGTTGCCGCCCGCTGGTCAGCCGATTCCGAAGGACGACAACCATCTCCACTTCGGTGGTGGCCAGACCGAGGCCACGCTGAAGCTGAAACCCGGCACGCATACGCTGCAGCTGGAACTTGGCGACGAGAACCACATTCCGTTCGATCCGCCGCTGGTGTCAAAGAGGATTACTATTCATGTCAAGTAAACCTGTTTGTAGCGGAAGCGGTTCATTCAGGAGTGGCGTTATGAAATATTTTCTGTGTTTGCTCGCGTTGAGCATGCCGTTTGCCTCGCTCGCTGCCGCAACTTTTGCGCCGGAAGCCCAGCAGCAGGCGCAAGTCGATGGCACGCAGGGTGCTGAAGTGCGCCATCACCCGCTGATCGATGTGAAATTCGTGCTGCGAAAAGCGCCCGCAGAACAGGACGCGAGTCCACGCATCGAGTTTGGCGAAAGTCGCTCTGCTGTCAGACCCATGTCGGTGTCGGGCTCTTATTCTGTTCCGCTGAACTCGAATTACGTGAGTCCCAATATGGATGTATGCAGTGGCTGGGCATGCAATGATGCCGTAATGAATGCAGGTATCGCCCAAGGCCGTGGCAACAAGTGATCGCCAGTCCCGGTGGAAATGGCGTAGGCCATCGACGTATGTCACCTCGTGACAACCAAGGGCAAAACCTGCTTAGATCCTGAATCGCTGCTGCGGCCAGAATTGGGACAGTCATCGCGGATGTCTGAGGCATTCGTGATGTGTGCAGTCCTCAGCGCCCGAAGTAGATCGAGACGCCGAGATTGGTCTGCCATTCTGGCGCTGCTCCGCCCAGCCGACGATCGAGACCGGCATCGAGCTGCACGCGCGGCGTGATCATCCACGCCAGCCCGGCACCAGCCACAGTGCCGCTGCCCTGATCCGGCGCGTGCAGCCACGCGGCCTCGGCATACAGTGCCAGCGTCTTGCCTAGTGCGTAGTTGTCGCTGACCGCCACGGTGGTGCTGTCCGCGCCGCCGCTGCGCACATCCTGCAGATACAGGCCCAGCGAGTTGCGCTCGTTTGCCTGCAGGTTGAACTGCGCGCCGAGCAGGTATTGGCGCCGGGTGCTGCGGAATGCCTTCGTGCCATCGGTGAATTCCACACTGCCCAGCAGTCCCCAGCTGAAGGCCTGGTTGGAGGAGGGCAATGCCAGCTTCAATCCAAGCACGGTATCGCCGTGTCCCTGACTGTAGGTGTCGCTGCCGCCGCCGCTTTGCCGCAGCGAATTCCACGGTGAGCTGCCCAGCTGCAGTTCCAGTGGTCCGCCCATGCCGATGCGCAGCAGGCTGTCGGCGCTGTATTGCGAACTGGTGATGCCATCCTGCCGATCACGGCTCCAGTCCGGCAGTCCCTGTTCGATGGTGATTTCGCCAGCGCCGAGCACCACGGGTGTGAAACCATAGCCGGGGCGGTCGTAGCCCGGGTTGTCGGCCAGTGCAGGCAAGGCAAAGCCCAGCATGAGTATGGCGAGTGTCGCCAGACGAACGCATCGACGCGCATCTCGGCCGCGGCAACGGTTTGTGCCCCGGTATCGGCTAAAATCCATCGCTTCGCTCCGCATCCTTTGAATTCCCATGACTGTCCGCACCCGCTTCGCCCCCAGCCCGACCGGTTTCCTGCACATCGGCGGTGCCCGCACCGCATTGTATTGCTGGCTGGAATCGCGTCGTCGCGGCGGCGAATTCATCCTGCGTATCGAGGATACCGATCGCGAGCGTTCGACCGATGAGGCGGTGAAAGCCATCCTCGATGCGATGCACTGGCTTGGCCTCGACGCCGACGAAGGTCCGTTCTACCAGACCCAGCGGCTGGAGCGGTACAAGCAGGTGGCTGATGAGCTGGTTGCCGCCGGCAAGGCGTATTACGCCTACGAGAGCAAGGACGAGATCGAGGCGATGCGCGAGGCTGCGATGGCCAAGGGCGAGAAGCCGCGCTACAACGGCTACTACCGCGACCGCAACGAGTCTTTCCGCGAAGATCCCAATCGCGTGATCCGCTTCCGCAATCCGAGCGAAGGCTCGGTGGTGTTCGACGACAAGGTGAAGGGGCGGATCGAGTGGGCCAACAGCGAACTGGACGACCTGGTGATCTTCCGCTCCGACGGCTGGCCGACCTACAACTTCGCGGTAGTGGTCGACGACATCGACATGGGCATCACCGAGGTGATCCGCGGCGACGACCACGTCAACAACACGCCGCGGCAGATCAACATCTATCACGCCCTCGGTGCGCAGGTACCGGAGTTCGCGCATCTGCCGATGATCCTCGACAAGGAAGGCAAGAAGCTGTCCAAGCGCACCAGCGCGGTCAGCGTGATGGATTACCGTGCCGACGGTTTCGTGCCGCATGCGCTGCTGAACTACCTGGTGCGCCTGGGCTGGTCGCATGGCGATCAGGAGATCTTCTCGCGCGAGCAGATGATTGCGCTGTTCGACATTGCCGACGTGAACAAGGCGGCCTCGCGTTTCGATACCGAGAAGCTGGCATGGCTCAACCAGCATTACCTGAAGACCGATGAGCCGCGATCGCTGGTGGCGGAGTTCGAATGGCATCTGGAACGTGCCGGCATCGACACCGCGCACGGGCCAGCGCCGGTCGACGTGATCGTGGCGTTGCGCGATCGCGTGCACACGCTGAAGGAAATGGCCGAACGCGCGAAGATCTGGTACGCGCCGATCGCCGAATGGGACGACAAGGCGGTCGTCAAGCATCTGAAGAACGACAGTGCGGTGGCGGTGCTCGATGCGGCGAAGTCATTGCTGGGCGCTTGCGAGTGGAAGCCCGAGCCGATCCACCAGGTGATCGAGCAGGTCGCCGCGAAACTTGAGCTGGGCATGGGCAAGATCGCCCAGCCCTTGCGGGTGGCGATGACCGGTACCCAGGTGTCGCCGTCGATCGAGCACACGATCTATCTGGCCGGTCGCGTCGAGGCGCTCAAGCGCATCGACGCTGCAATCGCCATGGCGCAAGGTTGATCGCGCTGCCATGTCGATGACGCACTGAGCTCGACGTGGACGAACTGATCGCGCGGGCATCACAAGGCGTCGACCCGGACGCGCCGGGCGCGTTCTGGCAGATCTTCGTCAACCTGTTGAATATGCTGCCGTGGGCCGCCATGTTCTGGTGGAACCTGCTGTTCATCGCCGTCGGTGCGCTGCTTGGCTGGTGGCGTGGCCGGACGACGGAAGGCATCGTCTGGGCGCTCGTGCTGGGGCCGATCGGCTGGGTCGTGATTCTCGTCAAGCCCCGTCCCGAACCACGTGCCGAGCCGCCGCCGCTTCGACATTGAGCGGGCTCAGGGTCGGCGCGTACGGCAGTGTATGATCTCCAGCTGAGGTGAACCCCTTGAGCCACGACGCCGCACACAGTTCGCACGCGCATCATCCGCATCATCACGATGCCAAGGGATTCGTGCGCGCCGTGGAGCACGCCAGCGAGGAGCGCGGCCTGCGCCTGACTCCGCTGCGCAAGGAAGTGCTGGAGCTGATCGCGGCCGCGCACAAACCGGTCAAGGCCTACGATCTGCTGGACCAATTGCGCGAGAAGCATGGCAACGCGGCGCCCCCCACGGTTTATCGCGCGCTCGATTTCCTGCTTGAAAACGGCTTCATCCACAAGCTGGAATCGATCAATGCCTTCGTCTCCTGTCACCACCCGACGGAAGCGCATCAGGTGCCGTTCCTGATCTGCGATACCTGTTCCAGCGCTGAGGAAGTCTGTGATGAGCGGGTGGCTGAGCTGATCGAGGCGCAGGCCAAGGCGCTTGGTTTCAAGCCGCAGGCGCAGACGCTGGAAGTGCACGGCACCTGCAAGCAGTGCCGCAAGGCCTGAACCCCGGTTTCCGGATGTGGCGTCGGTGAGTGTTATAAAGTAACATGACGGCCACTGGGTACAGAGTCACCGCATTTGGTGACGCCAGGGCAGGTCGATGGATTCCGAACAGGCGAGCAAAACCCGCTGGTGGCGTATTGCCGATCGCGTCGGTGCGGTGGCGTCTTTCCTGTGCGCGATCCACTGTGCGCTGCTGCCGTTCGTGTTGGTGCTGTTGCCGTTCGTGGGCCTTGAGTTTCTGGCCGACCATCGCTTCGAGCGCGGTTTCGTGCTGTTTGCCTGCACGCTGGCGCTGTTTGCCCTGGTGCGCGGTTTTCGCCGGCATCAGGCGCCGCTGCCGTTGTTGCTGGCGGCGCCGGGGCTGGCGTTGCTACTGCTTGGTATCACTTATGCCGAAAGCTATTCGATCATCCTGCACAGTGTACTGGTGACCTGCGGCGGCTTGCTGCTGGCCAGCGCGCACTTCATCAATCTGCGCCGGGACAGCCGCCACAACGATGACCACGTGCATGGCCCGCAATGCGCCCATTGAATGGTCGCATTGAACGGCATGATCAGGCCGCTGGTGATTGTGTAACGGCGGTCGCCGTTCCTAGCATGCGCGCATGAGTACCCACCAAACCCATCATCACGACCATCCGCACACGCACGAGCATGCTGGCTCCGGCGACAGGCGAAGTCGCAAGCTGTTGTTCGCGTTCTTGCTGACCACCGTGATGATGGTGGTCGAGGTGATCGGCGGCGTGTGGTCCGGCTCGCTGGCCTTGCTGGCGGACGGCGGCCACATGATGGTCGATGCGCTGGCTCTGCTGCTGGCGTTTATTGGTGCATGGATGGCGACCAGGCCGGCCGATGCACGGCGCAGTTACGGTTATGGCCGGATGGAAGTGCTGGTGGGGTTCGTCAATGCACTGAGCCAGTTCGTGCTGGTCGGCTGGATCATTTATGAAGCGGTGATGCGCTTGCTGGATCCGGCGGCCATCCTTTCCGGCGTGATGCTGGTGGTGGCGGTCATCGGCCTGCTGGTGAACCTGCTGGTGCTGCGCACCCTGCATGGTCATGCCCATGACGACGTCAACCTGGCCGGCGCAAGCCTGCATGTGCTGGGCGATCTGCTCGGTTCGCTGGCGGCGGTGCTGGCTGCGCTTGCGATTCGCTGGTTCGGCTGGTTGTGGGCCGATCCGGTGCTGTCGGTGCTGGTGTCGCTGCTGATCCTCAACAGCGCATGGCGATTGCTGCGGCAGTCCGCGCACATTCTGCTGGAAGGCGTGCCCGACGGCATGGACAGCGCCGAGGTGGAGGCATCGCTGCGCGGTGCCGACGCCTCGATCCGCGACATCCATCACCTGCATGTGTGGCAGCTCGCTTCAGGCTCACGCATGGCTACCCTGCATGCCGAACTGCATGAACCTGGCGACAGCGCCAAGGCGTTGCAGGCGATCAAGCAGATGTTGTTGGAGCGCTTCGACATCCAGCATGTGACCGTGCAGGTTGATCCGGGCGAGTGCCTGGATCAGCCTAGGGGCTGTGCCGGACATAATCACGGCTGACTATGGCGGCTCCGGCTGACCTGCTATGATGCTCGATCATTCATCCAACGAATCAAGGAGTTCCCATGGGTAAGGGCGATCGCAAGACCCGTGTACACGGCGCGAGGCCGGCTGTCGTCGGCGCCAAGCCGACCGTGACCAAGCCGGCCGCTGCCAAGAAGGCCGCGCCGAAGAAAAAGTCGGCCTGATACGGTCCCAGCTCAGGCTGGACTGACAAGAACCCCGCTTCGGCGGGGTTTTTTGTTGGCGTGTACAACGGACGCCCGAGCGGCTTTGCAGCACGACCCTGCG
>DAHUXL010000157.1 GCA_027307195.1 Rhodanobacter sp.
GCAAGACGTCCACACAATTCACCTGCGCACACTGTCAAAGATCAATCATTTGCCACCGATTTCTCGATCGCGCCGAGGACGTTTCGTCCTAGGTGAGCCGCCCATTCTACATCGCTTTTTACGACCGTCAACACCTTCGAGAAAGCTTTTTTCGAGGTCCCGGCGGTCCGTCTTGCGACGTCTGGGCGACTGCGGGCCGCGAATAATACGATCTGTGCTTTTTTTAGCAAGCGCTTCTTGAGGCTTGTTTTGCAGACGTGCTGCAAACAGCTGATGACATGAGAAATTTTCTTTTGAAAGGTGCCGCTCGAATCCATCCTGTGGGATCGAGCGACGCTTCGATCACGCCTCGATAAGCCTCACCCGGACAAAGTTGCGCTTGCCCACCTGCAGCACGCCTTCGAAACCGGCAATGAATACGCGCTGGGCATCTTCCACAACTTCGGCGTCGATGCGTACGGCTCGTTCTTTAAGCTTGCGGCTGGCTTCGGAGTTGCTCGCCGTCAGACCGGCCGCGCTGAGCAAGGCGGCGAGACGCAAACCTTCGGCTGGCACAACGATGTCCACCTGCGGCAGCAATGCAGTATCCCCTTCACCACGTACGACCGCGTGCCATCCGGCGATCGCCAGTTCGGCAGCGGCCGCTCCGTGGAAGCGCGCCGTCAGCTCACGTGCGAGGCGCAGCTTGGCATCGCGCGGATTGAGCGCACCGCTGGCGATGTCCTTCTTCATCTGCGCCAGTTCGTCCAGCGACACCTCGAAGCTGAGCAGCTCGAACCAGCGCCACATCAATTCGTCGCCGATCTTCATGGTCTTGGTGACGATGTCGATCGCCGGCTCGTTGATGCCGATGTAGTTACCCAGCGACTTGGACATCTTGTTGACGCCATCCAGACCTTCCAGCAATGGCATGGTCAGCACGATCTGCGGCGGCTGGCCGTGGTGCTCCTGCAGCGCGCGGCCCATCAGCAGGTTGAACTTCTGATCGGTGCCTCCCAGCTCGACATCGGCCTTCAGCGCGACCGAGTCGTAGCCCTGCACCAGCGGATACAGGAACTCGTGGATCGCGATCGGTTGCTGCGCCGCATAGCGCTTGGTGAAGTCGTCGCGCTCGAGCATCCGCGCCACGGTGTGCTGGGCCGCCAGCTTGATCATGTCGGCCGCCGACATCTGGCCGAACCATTCGGAGTTGAAGCGCAGCTCGGTCTTCTCCCGATCCAGCACCTTGTAGACCTGTTCCGCGTAGGTTTCTGCATTGGCCAGCACATCTTCGCGGGTCAGCGGCTTGCGGGTGACGTTCTTGCCGGTCGGGTCGCCGATCATGCCGGTGAAGTCGCCGATCAGGAAGATCACCCGGTGACCCAGCTCCTGAAACTGGCGCATCTTGTTCAGCAATACGGTGTGGCCAAGGTGCAGATCCGGTGCAGTCGGGTCGAAACCAGCCTTGATCCGCAGGGGGCGGCCGCTTTTCAGGCGCTCGGCCAGATCTTCCCGCTTGATGATTTCGTCGGCACCACGCGCAATCGTGGCTAGCGCCTGCTCAAGCTCGCTCATGCATTTCTCTCTAGAAGTGACGGTTGAGCAGCAGTCCCAAAGGTGACCGTGCTGTCAACGTTAATTGTGCGTTAACCAGGAATGTCGTGCAAACCCTTGATGGAAAAGGCGTTGACGCCATTTACACATGACCGTTATGGTACGCGCAGTTTGTTACTTTGTACCGCGGGGCGTTCACAGCATGGCTGAAGAAAAGCAGGGGTCGCGGCACGCCCGCAAGCAGGCGATCTGTCGGAAGGCACAACGCCGGCACTCCCACTTCTACGAGCGCTGCTCGCATTGGTCGTTCAACCGTTCGGCCGAGATCGAGCCAATCCGCTGGCATCGTGAACGTTTCGTACTCGCCGGTACCGCGCTGCTGATCACCTTGCTGTCCGGTTTCATCATGCCCGCGTGGGCCAGCGCAATGCGTCCCACGCCGGCACCAGAAGTACATTCGCTCTTGCCGTTGGCGCTGCCGGTCGCGCCGCTCAATACGACGGCTGCCACCGTGGATGACTGGCAGGTAGTGCGGGTGCAGCCCGGCCAGACCCTGTCGGATATCTTCAACGCCCGCGGCCTCGGCATGGCCGACCTGCAGAAAGTGATGGATGCATCCGGCAGTGCGAAGTCCGCGTTGCACAACATCCGTCCTGGCCAGGAATTCGATTTCCTGCTTGACAGCGATGGCAGTCTCAAAGGGTTCCGCTTCGACCAGGATCAGGCCAGTCGCGCGATCGTTCGCCTCGACGGCACGCAGCCCACCGTGTCCATCCAGCAGCGCGACATGGACCTGCGCGAGCAGGTGGCGCACGGCGTCATTCGCAGCAGCCTGTATGCCGCCGGCGACCAGGCCGGCATGAATGCCGCGATGGTCGGCAAACTGGCCGACCTGTTCAAGTACGACGTCGATTTCGTGCAGGACCTGCGCGTCGGCGACAGCTTCACGGTGATCTACGACGACGTCTATCGTGACGGCATGCGCTACGGCGAAGGCAACATCATCGCCGCCGAATTCATCAACCAGGGCACGCGCTACACCGCCTATCGCTTCAAGAAAGCCGACGGCGACTACGGCTGGTTCAGCGAGGACGGCCGGCCGATCCAGAAGTCGTTCCTGCGCATCCCGGTCGACTTTACCCGCATTTCCTCGACCTTCAGCGCGGCACGCATGCATCCGATCCTCGGTCGCATGCGCGCGCACAAGGGCGTCGACTATGCCGCCCCCACCGGCACGCCGATCCATGCTGCTGGCGACGGCGTGATCAAGTTCAAGGGCTGGGAAAACGGCTACGGCAACTTCGTGGTCATCCAGCACAACGGTACGATCAGCACGGCCTACGGCCATATGTCGCGATTCGGCAGTGAACGTGTGGGCCAACATGTCAGCCAGGGCCAGGTGATCGGCTTCGTGGGCATGACCGGCCTGGCCACCGGTCCGCATCTGCACTACGAATTCCGTGTCAACGGCGTGCAGCGCAACCCGCAGACAGTGACTCTGCCGCAGCCCGAACCATTGCCGGCGGTCCAACTGGCGAAGTTCAAGGCCCAGGTGGTGAAGCCGCAGATGGCGCGGCTGACCGAACTGGATGCCCGCATCAAGCTGGCCCGCACCAACGCTCCTGCCAACAACGACAACTGAGCGAAACGCGAGCGTGAATGACGCTACGGCGCTTTATCTCGGACTGATCTCGGGCACCAGCGCAGACAGCATCGACGCCGTCCTGGTCGACTTTGCCCGCGGCGCGCCACAGGTCCTGGCCACCCATACCCATCCGTGGCCAGCCGCCTTGCGCGAGCGCATGCTGACGTTGGCGCAAGGTGAAACCACGCTGGATCTGGATGCCTTTGGACGGCTGGACGTCGAAATCGGCCGCTGCTTCGCCGACGCAGCCCTGCAATTGCTTGAGCAAAGCGGCACGCCGGCGCACACCGTGCGTGCGATCGGCTCGCATGGGCAGACCTTGCGCCACCGCCCTGGCGGCGACTATCCGTTCACCCTGCAACTGGGCGATCCGACCACGATTGCCGAACGCTGCCACATCGATGTGGTGGCGGACTTTCGGCGTGCCGATCTCGCCGCCGGCGGGCAGGGCGCGCCGCTGTTGCCAGCAGTGCACGCGATGCTGCTGGCCCGCCCGGGCCATGCGCGTGTGGTGCTCAATCTCGGCGGCATCGCCAATATCACCGTGCTCGGTGCAGATGGCAGCGTGCGCGGTTTCGACACCGGTCCGGCCAACGGCCTGCTCGATGCCTGGTGCCTGCGTCATCGCGGCGAACCGTTCGATCGCGACGGCGCGTTTGCGTCAAGTGGCCGGCTCGATCCGGATTTGCTCGATGCCCTGCTGGCCGACGATTACTTCGCGTTGCCACCACCGAAGAGCACTGGACGTGAACACTTTCATCTCGACTGGCTGGCCGCGCATGCACCACAGGCTGCGCTGAATCCGGCTGATGTGCAGGCCACCCTGCTCGAACTCAGCGCACGCAGCGTCGCCACGGCGATCGCGCAACATGCGCCGAACGCGGGCGAAGTGCTGGCCTGTGGCGGCGGCGTGCATAACGGCGCACTGATGCGGCGACTGGGCGAACTGCTGGCGCCACGCGCCCTGTGCAGTACCGCTCGCTACGGCATCGATCCGGATTTTCTCGAAGCCACCGCGTTTGCCTGGCTGGCGCGGCAGCGTCTGCTCGGTCTGCCCGGCAATCTGCCGGCAGTGACCGGTGCACGAGGACTGCGGGTACTCGGTGCGATCTATTCCGCACCCGCGGAAGACCCGTCGAAGCGGATACTTTCCGGCGCCAACTGAGTCGGATGGGTCTGCGCCAACGCGTGCAGCGCCTCCTCGAATACGCCCTGTTCCGCAGCCTCCCAATCGCCCTCGAGTGCGGCCAGCGTCTGCGGATCACACAGGGTTTCGCTGCGCTGTTGCGCGGCCGACATGCCCAGGCCATTGCGCAAGGCATGCAGCAGTACATCATTGATCGAACACTGCCGATCCCGCGCCAGCGCCTTGATGCGCTCGGCCAGCAAACTGTCGACGTGCTGCAGGATCATGTCCGGCACAAGCGTCACTCCGTGTTCTGCAGGTACATAGGCGTTCTCATCGCGCCGTATACGGATTTTGAACCATCTACCGCACACTTCCGTGGCGCGGTTGGCAATCCCGGCCGGCGATACGGTCATGTATCCGGGCGTGATCTAGTCCACGCCTTGCTCGGCAACGGCACGAGCAATCTCAGTGCCACGGAAGTACGACCACAGATACAGAAACAGCGCCATGGCCGGCAGAATCGATAGCACGGTGATGACGAAATACTGGCCATAGCCAGTCGCTGTCGCAATGCCGCCGGCAAAGAAGCCGAGCAGCTTGCCGGGCAAGTTGACCATCGAGCTCAGCAACGCGTACTGGGTGGCGGTGTGCTGGCGACTGACCAACGAGGATAAGAACGCCACGGTCGGCGGACCCAGCATGCCCAAGGTGAAATTCTCCCCGGAAATCACCAGGGTCAACGCGACCAGATTACCGGGATGGGCAATCAGCGCCAGATACAGCAGGTTGCTGCATCCGCACAGCACGATGGTGACGCCCAGCGGGCGCCATGCTCCCCAACGCGCCACCGCGGCGCCACCGACAAACACGCCGACAATGCCGATCCAGATGCCGTAGATCTTGGTGATGGTGCCGATCTCGGTCTTGGAAAAACCCATGTCGCGATAGAACGGACTCATGATGCCGCCGATGGTTGCCTGCTCGGGGATCTTGAACAGCAGCAGGAACAGCAAAGTTACGCCGGCCAGCGCCCAACCATAGCGACGCAGAAAATCGGCAAACGGCTCGATGACTCCTTCACGCATGGCGTCACGCCAACGTGCCGGGCGGGCCCGCAACACTTCCGGTTCGCGCGCCATCAGCGTTGTACCGATGGGCACCAGCATGGCCGCAGCCATCACCGCATAGACAACCCGCCAAGGCAGATGGTCCGCCAGGATGAGTGCCACGGCGCCAGCAAGCATCAGCCCGATCCGATAACCCAGCGAATAAGTAGCGACCAACGCGCCCTGCGCTTCGATCGAGGCTATCTCGATGCGATAGGCATCCACCGCGATGTCTTGGGTCGCTCCCAGGAAGGCCACGACCAGCGTGGCCACGACAAATGGCGTCAGTTGCGCCGGCGTAAGGACCGCCATGGTCAGCAATCCGAGCAGCACACCCAGCTGCGCAAACAACAGCCAGCCGCGGCGCTGTCCGAGGCGCGCGAAGCCGGGGATTCGCCAATGATCCAGCAACGGCGCCCACAGGAATTTGAACGCGTAAGTCATGCCCGCGCTGGCGATCATCGTGATGTCCTTCAACACGATGCCGTTTTCCTTGAGCCAGTACGCCAGCGTGCCGGCCACCAGCAGAAACGGTAGCCCGGATGCGAAGCCGAACAGGAACATCGTCCACGCCGCCGGTTGGGCAAAGGATTTCCACACCGATGGTTTCGGCGGCTTTGTTTTCACCGCGGATGCATTCATCGTCGCCGGCTCAATCGGCATAGTCGACCGTGTACGGCGCGTGGTCGGAGAAACGCTGCTCGCGGTAGATCGAGCAGTCTCGCAGGCGTTCGCGCAGCGTGGGCGTGCAGACCTGGTAGTCGATGCGCCATCCCACATTGTTCGCGCGCGCCTGGCCACGGTTCGACCACCAGGTGTATTCGACTGCGTCGGGCTTGATCGCACGGAAGCTGTCGACCCAGCCGCGCTGCTGGAACAGCAGATCCAGCCACGCGCGCTCCTGCGGCAGGCAGCCGGAATTCTTCTGGTTCGAGCTCCAGTTCTTGATGTCGTTCTTCGTGTGCACGATGTTCCAGTCACCGCAGATCACATAGTCGCGGCCGCTCTTCAGCCACGTGTCGAAGATCGGCGTGATCCACTCCATCGCCTTGAACTTGAACTGCTGGCGCTCATCGCCGGAGGAGCCTGACGGGAAGTACAGCGATACCACCGAGAGATTGCCGAAACGCGCCTCGATGTAACGGCCCTCATTGTCGAACTCGTCCCAGCCCAGCTCGGTCAGTACCTGATCGGGTTCGCGTTTCGCATAGATCGCCACGCCGCTGTAACCCTTCTTGCTGCTGGCGTCGCGATAAAAACAGTGGTGACCGTCGGGGCGGAACATCGGATCGCTCAGCTGATCCTCCTGCGCCTTGGTCTCCTGCAGGCAAACCACATCCGCGTTCTGCGTGCGCAGCCAGTCGAACACGCCCTTGTTCGCGGCCGAGCGGATGCCATTGGCATTGAGGCTGATGATGCGCATGAAGTCTCCCGGCTCGTGATAGGCGATCATAGCAACCACGACGCCTCACTAGCGCCAGCAGAAGGGAACATGCCTGAACGTCCCGTCATTCGCGTCGTCCCGGTCGATCTCGAACTGCGCCCGGCTTTGCTGCGCTTGCGCGTGCGGCCGGTGCAGCTGGACTACGTGGGCGCCATCGACAGCTTGCTGGCCGACGCCACGTTGTGTCCCGGCAGCGAGTCGATGGCGATACTGCATGGCGACACGCCGGTGGGCTACTACCGTATCGAAGCGAATGCACGCAGCGTGGCCGGAAACGATTTCAAGGTGCCCGCACTGGGCTTGCGCACGTTCCTCATCGATGCGCACTGGCAGGGTCGCGGTATCGCTACCCTGGCCCTGACGGCACTCGTGGCCGACCTCGTCAAGCGCCACCCCATTGCGCGTCTGCTGGTGCGCACAGTGAACCGCGACAACCATGCCGCCTTGCATCTCTACCTGCGTGCCGGCTTCCACGACAGCGGCGAGCTGTACCATGGCGGCCGTTCAAGCCCGCAGCATCTGCTGCTGCGGGTTCTGCCCTGATCCCGACTGCCAGCGAGACGACTTGTGCACGACTACCAGCGCGACTTCATCGAACTCACCCTGCAACGCGAAGTGCTGCGCTTCGGCGAGTTCACCCTGAAATCCGGCCGGAAAAGCCCGTACTTCTTCAACATGGGTCGCATCGATTCAGGCGCCGCGCTGGCCCAGCTCGGGCGTGCCTACGCCGCCGCCGTGGTCGATTCCGGTATCGAGATCGACATGTTGTTCGGTCCTGCCTACAAGGGCATTGCACTGGCCGCGGCCACCGCCATCGCCATGGCCGATCAACACCAGCGTGACTTGCCATGGGCCTACAACCGCAAGGAAGCGAAGGATCATGGCGAGGGTGGCATGCTGGTTGGGGCGCCACTCAAGGGTCGCGTGCTGATCGTCGATGACGTGATGACCGCCGGCACCGCGGTGCGCGAATCGCTGGCGCTGATCCGTGCGCATGGTGCCGAACCGGCCGGCGTGCTGATCGCGCTGGATCGGCAGGAACGCGGCCAGGGCGAGCGCTCGGCCGCGCAGGAAGTGGCTGCCGACTACGGCATCCCGGTGATCGCGATCACCAGCCTCGACGACGTGCTGGCGTATGCCGGCGAACAACCCCAATTGGCTGCCGAGCACACCCGCCTGCTGGCTTATCGCGAACGCTACGGGGTTCAGCGTTGAGTTCACACACAGCCCCGTAAACTCCAGCGAATCCGATCACAGTGGCAACCGTTGCCGCGGGTACAGAGCTAGGCAGCGCGATGGCGGCGGCTATACTGGGAAACAAGGGAGAATCCATGCGCAAATCACTGCTCGTTTTTGCTGCTGTCGTGCTGGTCGCGAGCCTGTCGGCGCACGCCCAGAACACCGGCAACATCCGTTATAAATGGTACGACGGGCAGGGTCTGATGCACTTCAGCGACAGCCTTACCACCGAGGCAATGAAGTACGGCTACGACCTGGTCAACGACCATGGCATGGTGGTGCAACACGTGCCGCGCCAGCTGAGCGCCGAGGAGCGCGCCGCCGCCAACAAGCTGGCCGCTGAACAGGCGGCCAAGCAGCGCGCCGCGCAGGAGATCGCCAACGCCGAAACGCAGATGCTGGCGGCCTACCCGGACGAAGAGTCGTACAAGATCTCGCAACAGCAGTCGCTGGATACCATCGACCAGCAGATCCACACCACCCAGATCAACCTGCGCAGCCAGGAAAAGGCTCTCACGGATCTGCTCGCGCGCGCGGCCGACATGGAGAACGCCAAGACGCCGGTGCCGAAATTCCTGGTGGACAGCATCGCCCAGCAACGCGGCGTCGTCACCACCCAGCGCAACACGCTGCAACGTCAACAGGCCCTGCGCGCGCAGACCGTGCAGCAACAGGCCAAGCAGCTGGCGCGCTATCGCGAGCTCAAGGCGGCGCAAGCGCAGCCTGCGGGATAACCCACTATCGTTTCACGAAGGATGAAGGCCGGCTTTCGCCGGCCTTTTCATTACCTAACCGCCGGGATCGGTTCAGAACGGCAATTTCAACTTGAAATCCACCGCCAGCAACTGATTGCGGAAGATCTGCTGGATACGCTTCAGCGCCACCGCATCGTCCGCCTCGAAACGCAGCACCAGCACCGGCGTGGTATTGGAAGCACGGACCAGGCCCCAACCATCCGACCAGTCCGCGCGCAGCCCGTCGATGGTGATCAGGGTGGCATCGTCGAAATTCGCCTGCTGACGCAACTTGTCCATGAAGCGATAGTGCTCGCCCTCGGCCAGCTCGATCTTCAGCTCCGGCGTGGAGACGCTCTTCGGCAGCGTGGCGAAGATATCTTCCGGACTGCGCCCCTGCAGGTCGCTGGCAAGAATTTCCAGCAACCGGGCGGCGGCGTAGATGCCATCGTCGAAACCGTACCAGCGCTCCTTGAAGAAGAAATGCCCGCTCATCTCGCCAGCCAGCTCGGCACCGGTCTCGCGCATCTTTGCCTTGATCAGTGAATGACCGGTACGCCACATCAACGGGCTGCCGCCGGCATCCAGGATCTGCCCCTTCAGGTGATTGGTGCACTTGACGTCATAGATGACGGTGGCGCCGGGTTGGCGCGACAGCACATCGCGCGCGAACAGCATCAGCAGACGATCCGGATAGATGATCTCGCCGGAGCGGGTGACCACGCCGAGGCGATCGCCGTCGCCATCGAACGCGATGCCCAGATCGGCACCGGTCCGTTTCACCGACAGGATCAGATCCTCGAGATTGTCCGGGTCGGACGGATCCGGATGGTGATTCGGGAACGTGCCGTCGACGTCGCAGTACAGCGGGATCACCTCGCAACCAACGCCCTCCAGCACCTGCGGCGCGATCGCGCCGGGAATGCCGTTGCCGCAATCGACGACGATCTTCAGGCGCCGCTCGGCGAGCACGTCGGAGACGATCTTCTCGATGTAGTCGGGCGCCACGTCGACCTGGCGCAAGTTGCCCCGGCCATCGCTGGCCAGCGCGCCGCTGGCGATCCGCTGGTACAGGTCCTGGATCGCGCCTTCGGACAAGGTCTCGCCGCCGACCACGATCTTGAAGCCGTTGTAGTCCGGCGGATTGTGGCTGCCGGTCACCGCCACGCCGCAGCCGGTGTTGAAGCGATACGCCGCGTAGTAGACCACCGGCGTGGGTACCGCGCCGACATCGATCACGTCGATGCCGGCCGCACGCAGACCATCGGCCAGCGCGCCGGCCAGCTCCGGCCCGGACAGGCGGCCATCACGGCCCACCACGATTTCGCGCAGGCCCTTCTCGTTCATCAGCGCGCCGATCGACTGGCCCAGCGCGTGGGCGACCTCCTTGTTCAAGGTCTTGCCGACTACGCCACGCACGTCGTACGCGCGGAAAATGCTCGGATCCACCTCGACCGTCGCCATGACCGGCGGCACGGGCGGCCGGTCAGCCGAAGGGGCGGCGGCTCTGGTCTGGGCAGGGACATTTTCGATTCTCGCCGGCAGTTCCACTTCCTCGGGCTCGACCGTCGGCATCTCGCGCCAACGCAGACGCAGCCACAGCAGGTAGCCACCACCGCCCAGGCCCAGCAAGGTCAGCAAGCCGCTCAGCAACCACGAACGCGGCAACACGATGAAGGCACCGGGCAAGCCGGCGCCAATACTGAACACGCTGCCGGCGACCGGCTTGCTGATCGCTTCAGCTTCGGCCGACGCGGCGCCATGAGAAAACAGCTGCACGTTGCCATGCTCGTCGCCCTGGCGAAACTCCAACCGGCCACCAGCCGGCGAGATCGCATCGAAACGTTGCCGCAGCGGCGCGAACGGCAGCTCGACCCAGGCCCACGCCTGCGCCTGCTGCGGCGGCCCCAGCGGAATCACCAAACTCAGTCGGCGATCGCCGTTGCCATAGGAAACACTCTGCGCCAGCGGCACCCCTTCGGCGCTTTGCGCGGCCATCAGCTGGGCCGCCTTGGCGTAACCGAACTCGCGGTAGTTGGCCTTGAGCACCTCGCTCAGGTCGCCGCTGTACAACTCCAGTTTCTTCGCCTGCGGCAACTGCCGGCGCAACGCCGCCGCGGACTGCGCCGGATCGCTCATCAAGGTCGCCGGGTCCAACCCGGCCAGCGCTTTTTCGATCGTACCGCGCTGTCTGGCGACTTCATCGGACATCGCCTGCACAGCCTCGTTCTGGGCCACATGCACCCGCTCGATGGCATTGCCTTCATCGGCGATCAGCCAGGTCTGCCACGCGCAGAACAGCCCCAGCAGCAGCAAGAGGGTGCCACCGGCCAGCGGCAACAGCTCCTGCCAGTTGATCTGCAGATTGCGCAGCCGTTCTTTCGCGATGTTCAACGCCATACCCCGTCCCCGCGGCTGTGCCTGCGTGCCGGTCCGATGGATTTCGGACCCACCCGCCTGTTCATTGGATACCGGTCGAGCCAAAACCACCGCTACCGCGTTCGCTCGGCGCAAAGTCGCTAACGACTTTCAGCCGCGCCTGCGCCACCGGTACCAGCAGCAACTGGGCAATCCGATCGCCCACCGCGATGGTGTACGACTGCGTGCCACGATTCCAGCATGAAATCATCAGCGGCCCCTGGTAATCGGCGTCGATCACCCCGACCAGATTGCCCATCACCAGGCCGTGTTTGTGGCCCAGCCCCGAGCGCGGCACGATCAGCGCGCACCAGCCCGGATCGCCGATATGAATCGCCATGCCGCTGGGCACCAGCGCACTTTCGCCCGGCGCCAGCGTCAGCGGCGCGTCCAGTGCGGCACGCAGATCCATGCCGGCACTGCCGGGCGTAGCGGCCTGCGGCAACGGAATGCTGTCACCGAGGCGCGGATCGAGAATCTTCAGTTCGACGTCGACCGTCATCCGCGCGCCGCCCGATAGCGTTCAGCCACCTGGGCGATCAGCTGGCACGCCAGCTCGGGTTTCGCCGCCCGCGGCAACTCGATCGCGCCGTCGGCCCAGTACAACGTCAACGCGTTGTCGGCCGCCTCGAAACCGAGGCCGGCACCCACCTGATTGGCCGCAATCATGTCCAGCCCCTTGTGCCGCAGTTTGCCCTGCGCGTAGCTCGCCACATCATGCGTCTCCGCGGCGAATCCGACCAGGAACGGGTGCGCGGTTTGCGCCGACAGGCTGGCCAGGATGTCCGGGTTTTCGCCGAGCTGCAGGGACAGACCGGCGCCATCGTGCCGCTTCTTCAATTTTTGCGCGGACACTTCCAGCGGGCGGTAATCGCCGACGGCCGCCGCGCCGATATAGATGTCCGCCTGTGCCGCGGCGGCCAGCACTGCCGCGTGCATCTGTGCCGCGCTGCGCACATCGACGCGTTGCGCGACGCCGACAGGCGTCGCCAGGCTGACCGGCCCGGCAATCAGGGTCACCCGGGCACCGGCCTGGGCAGCAGCAGCAGCCACCGCAAAACCCATCCGGCCGGAACTGCGGTTGCCGATGAAACGCACCGGATCAATGTCCTCATAGGTCGGGCCGGCACTGACCAGCACCTTCAGCCCGGCCAGCGACTGGTTGCCGAACGAAGCCAGCAACGCATCTCGCAGTTCGTGCGGCTCCAGCATCCGGCCACTGCCGACATCGCCGCAGGCCTGATCACCGACGGCGGGACCGAGCAACTGCACGCCGCGCTGGCGCAGCGTGTCGATATTCGCCTGCACCGCCGGATGCGCCCACATCTGCTGGTTCATCGCCGGCGCCAGATACAACGGCGCGGCGCTGGCCAGGCACAGCGTGGTCAACAGGTCATCGGCCATGCCGTGTGCCAACCGCGCCAGCAGATCCGCACTGGCTGGCGCGATCAGGATTCGTTCGGCCCAGCGCGCCAGCTCGATATGCCCCATCGCCGCCTCGGCCTGCGCGTCCCACAGACTGACCCGCACGCTCTGGCCGGACAAGGCCTGGAACGTGGTCGGGCTGACGAAATGGGTGGCGCTCTCGGTCATCACCACGCGCACCTCGGCATCGAGATCGCGCAGGCGGCGAACCAGCTCGCAGGACTTGTAGGCGGCGATGCCGCCCGACACTCCCAGCAGAATATGGCGTTGGGCAAGACTCATGTAAGGCGGGCCTGACAATCGGGCAGACGCCTAGCTTACCGGATTCATTCGCCCTGACCGCTGCCTGACGGCGACGCTGTCCGGCAAGTTGGAAACATGAGCATCCGCGACTGGCCCGAAGGCGAACGCCCCCGTGAAAAGCTGCTGACTCGTGGCAGTGCCGCACTGTCCGATGCCGAGCTGCTGGCCGTGCTGCTGGGCAGCGGCAGCCGCGGCAAGGATGCCTTGGCACTGGGCCGCGAATTGTTGAACACGGCCGGCAGTCTGGGCGCACTGCTCGGTCGGCCCGATCAGCAGATCCGCGCCGGCGGACTGGGCCCGGCCAAGCGCGCGCGCATCGCCGCCGCACTCGAACTGGCCCGGCGCAGCTTGGCCGAGCAGCTGCAGGAGAAGCCCAGCCTGGGCAACCCGCGCGACAGTGGCGATTTTCTGCGCGCGCGCCTGCGCCACCTGCCGTACGAGGTGTTCGGCTGCCTGTATCTGGACAATCGCCATCGCGTGCTGGCGTTCGAGGAACTGTTCCGTGGCACCGTCGACGGCGCCAGCGTGCATCCGCGTGAAGTGGTACGGGCGTGCCTGCAGCACAACGCCTGCGCCGTGATCTTCGCGCACAACCATCCCTCCGGCGTCGCCGAGCCCAGCGCCGCCGACCGTGCGATCACCCACGAGCTGCGCGACGCACTGCAACTGGTCGGCGTGCGTGTACTCGATCATCTGGTGATTGGCAGCGGCGAGCCGGTGTCGATGGCCGCCCGCGGCCTGCTCTGAAATCTGGCCACCGGCCATAAAAAAAACGGCGTGGAATGAACCACGCCGTGGGGCCGATTGGGGGAGGGGAGAGAGCGGCGTCTCCGATTGCCGTTTCATGGAGGGGAGTCATGTCCAGGCCCAGCCAGTGTCGCAGCGCCGCATGACGAGTCGATGACATCTGGCGCTCGCATGAAGGGGCGCCAAGTCGTCGAAACTTATGCACAAAAGAGCGACACCGGCCTTCACCGGCCCGATCATGCTCCTCACCACAAGTTAATTATATAACTCATTGAATATAATTAATTATTAATTGTGGCGAGCCGATTTCCGGTATCTCAAGATGGATTTCAAACCGACCTCCTCAGCTTTCCCCACAGACTTATCCACAGGGCAGTTCGTCGCAGCGCATCAAGACCCATGACCATGCGCCCGCTGGTGGCAAGCGCCACGGCCGGTGCGTTTCGTCGGCATGGCGGTCTGTTAGGATTGGCGGTTCCATCACGAAACCGATCCCATCCGTGAAAGAACAGTTGCGCGACCTGGTGTTGCAGGCGATCCAGACTCTGCAAGACGATGCCACCCTGCCTGCCGACCTGACCCTGCCCGGGTTCGTGATCGAGCGCGCACGCAGCCGCGAACATGGCGACTTCGCCTGCAACGTGGCGATGCTGCTGGCCAAACCGGCTCGTGCCAAGCCCCGTGAACTGGCCGACAAACTGGTGGCCGCGTTGCCGATGAACGAACTGGTGGCGAAGGTCGATATCGCCGGTCCCGGCTTCATCAACTTCTTTCTCGCCCCTGGCGCTTACCACGCCGAGGTACGCCGCATCATGGCTGAAGGCGATGCCTACGGCCGCAGCAACGCCGGCCATGGCAAGACGGTCGGTGTGGAATTCGTCTCGGCGAATCCGACCGGTCCGCTGCATGTGGGCCACGGCCGCAACGCCGTCATCGGCGACTGCCTGAGCCGCCTGCTCCACGCCACCGGCTGGAACGTCAAGCGCGAGTATTACTACAACGATGCCGGCGTGCAGATCGCGAACCTGGCGATCTCGGTCCAGGCGCGCGCCCGCGGGATCACCCCCGACGACAGCGGCTGGCCCGAAAGTGGCTATCGCGGCGACTACATCGCCGACGTGGCACGTGCCTACCTCGACCGCGAATCGGTGGTCGCCGATGGCGAGACGGTGACTGGCGCCGGCGACGTCGACGACCTCGACGCGATTCGCCGCTTCGCCGTGGCCAGCCTGCGCCGCGAACAGGACCTGGACCTGAGGGCGTTCGGCGTCGGTTTCGATACCTATTTCCTCGAGTCCTCGCTGTACAGCGACGGCAAGGTGGAAGAGACCGTGCGCGAGCTGATCGCCCACGGCCACACCTACGAAGAAGGCGGCGCGCTGTGGCTGCGCAGCACCGACTTCGGCGACGACAAGGACCGCGTGATGCGCAAGTCCGACGGCAGCTACACCTACTTCGTGCCGGACGTGGCCTATCACCTGAGCAAGTGGCAACGTGGCTACGAGAACGCCATCACCGTGCTTGGCTCCGATCATCACGGCAGCCTGGCGCGGGTGAGGGCCGGACTGCAGGCACTGGATGCCGGCATTCCCAAGGGCTGGCCGAACTACGTGCTGTACCAGATGATCACCGTGATGCGCGGCGGCGAGGAAGTGAAGATTTCCAAGCGCGCCGGCAGCTACGTCACCCTGCGCGATCTGATCGACGAGGCCGGCTGCGACGCCACGCGCTACTTCCTGATCGCGCGCAAGACCGATTCCCAGCTGGTGTTCGACATCGACCTGGCCCGTTCGCAGTCGAACGACAACCCGGTGTACTACATCCAGTACGCGCATGCGCGCGTCTGCAGCGTGCTGCGCCAAGCTCCGGAGAAGGGCTTCACCTTCGACCTGCAGGACGGCCTCGCCCACCTGGCCCGGCTGGACAACGAGCACGAGCAGATCCTGCTGACCGAACTGTCGAAGTACCCGGAGCTGGTCGACGCCGCGGCGGCAAACCTCGAGCCGCATCTGCTCGCTGCGTGGTTGCGTGAACTGGCCAACGCATTCCACACCTACTACAACTCGCACCAGTTCCTGGTCGAGGACGCCGCGCTGCGCAACGCGCGTCTCGCGCTGGTGGTGGCGACGCGGCAGGTGTTGAAGAATGGTCTGGCATTGTTGGGCCTGAGCGCCCCGGAGAGCATGTAATGGCAGCACGCAAGGGCAAGGGTCGACAGGCCGTGCGCAACAACAGCAATGGTTTCCCGGGCTGGGGCTACGCCGTCATCGGCGTGCTGATCGGCGCCATCCTGATGGCGGTGATGATGCGTGGCAGCCTGTTGACCAGCATGAGCAAGCCCAATGGCCCGCAGGCGAATCCGCAGGCCACCGCCGAGCGCGGCAGCGAGCCTGGCGTGGTCGAACCGGCCACCGGCGACAGCGCGCCGAAGAAGCCGCAATTCGACTTCTACTCGGTGCTGTCGGAGAAGGAAGTGCGCATCCCCGATGCCGTGATCAGTGCGCAGGCGCGCGCCGAACAGCAGCAGAAGCAGCAAGCCGCGCAGCTGCAGGCCCAGCAACAGGCTGACGCCCAGCAGGCGACCGTATCGGCTGCGCCTCCGGCGAATGCGCCGGCCGCGGTCAGTGAAAATGTGGTCGCCGCCCCGGCTGCTGCCGTGCCGCAACCCGCCACCGGCAGTGGCTACCTGCTGCAGGTCGGTGCGTTCCCGAACTCCGCCGACGCGGAAACCCTGAAGGCAAAACTCGCCATGCAGGGTTTCATTGCCAACGTGCAATCCGTCAGCATCGGCGGGCAGACCTATAACCGCGTTCGCCTCGGCCCGTTCCATTCCGCCACCGAACTGGAATCGACCAAGCAGCGGCTGGCTGGCGCCGGCATCAATGCGATTGCGCTGAAGGAAGGCAAATAGCGCACAGTGAACCGCAGGTCGCGAAAGCGGCCCTGTCTGACCGCAACGTTACGACCCCCGCCAAGCCGGACTTTCACGCATGACAACCAAGACTGCCTGGATCACCGGCGCGACCTCCGGGTTCGGCGCCGCCGCCGTGGAACGTTTCGTGGCCGGTGGCTGGCGCGTGATCGCCAGCGGCCGCCGCGCCGATCGGTTGCAGCAACTGGTGGAACGCCACGGCGCTGACCGCGTGCACGCGACGGCGTTCGACGTCCGCGACGAGACTGCCATGCGTGCGGCGCACGCGAATCTGCCGCCGGCGTTCGCCGGTATCGACCTGCTGCTCAACAATGCCGGCCTTGCGCTGGGCACCGTGCCGGCGCAGCAGGCGGACCTGGCGCAGTGGAAGCAGATGATCGACACCAACGTCACCGCGCTGGTAACGATGACCCACCTGCTGCTGCCGCAACTGATCGAACGCCGCGGCACGATCGTCAACATCAGCTCGATCGCGGGCAGCTACGCCTACCGCGGCGGCAACGTATACGGCGCCACCAAGGCCTTCGTCACCCAGTTCTCGCAGAACCTGCGCACCGATCTGCACGGCACCGGCGTGCGGGTGAGTTCGGTCGAGCCGGGCATGGCCGAAACCGAGTTCACCGTGGTGCGCACCGGCGGCGACCAGGCCGCGTCGGAGAAGCTCTACGCCGGCGCCCATCCGATCACCGCCGGCGACATCGCCGACACGATCTGGTGGATCGCCAATCTGCCGACGCACCTCAACATCAACCGCGTCGAGGTGATGCCGGTGAGCCAGTCCGCCGCCGGCTTGCAGGTCGCCCGCGACAGCTGAGCCCGTTCAGCCGGGTTCGCCACGGTGCACGTCGTGCGCCGCGAACGGATGTTCGGGATCGGGGGCAGCCAACCACTGCGGATGCGCCAGCGTGTGGCGCATGTCGTCCAACCCACTCTGCCAGTGGCTGCGCATGCTGGCAGCGCTGAATTCATAGTCCTTGAAATGGCCTTCGTGCGGCCTGTTCCGATAGATCAGATGGATCACGTTGGTCAGCGCCTCGGCCGCCCGCGCCTCGGCATGGCGGTACGCCGGGTCGTCGCGGCGATCTTCCGGCACCAGCGCCATCACGTCGTGCAGCAGGCGGCGTTGTTCCTGCGTGCGGCGCATGAATTCGGTGACCAGTCGGGTGCGGCTGGAGTACTGGATCTCCTTGCTGCGCTCGGCCACATCGGCAAGATCGCGCGGCAGCGTGCCACGGGCGCTCCACAGGTCTACCTGGAACACCAGCGTGTCGCAACCGGGGCGTTCGCTCAGCACCTCGTACAACGGGGTATTGGAAACCATGCCGCCGTCCCAGTAGAACTCGCCGTCGATCTCCACCGCGGGGAATCCCGGCGGCAGCGCGCCGGAGGCCATGAAGTGCTCGGGACGCAGACGTTCGCGGCGATTGTCGAAGTAAGCGAAGTTGCCGCTGCGCACATTCACCGCACCGACCGCCACCCGCATCGCGCGCGCATCGTTGATGCGATCGAAATCGACCAGCCGTTCGAGCGTAGTGCGCAGCGGCGCGGTGTCGTACCAGCTCACGCTGCCTGGCGTCGGATGCGCGCCCATGAACGGCGGCGGATGGCGCGGATGGAAGAAGCCGGCCTGGCCCTCGGTCATCGCGCGCCACGCGGCCAGACCGCTCAGCCCGTTGAGCCACGAGGTCGGCCATGCGACGGCATCGAACCACGGCAGTACCGGTGTGGCTGGTCCGAGCGGCGGACGGCAGATCGTCTCCCAGAACTGGCGCAGCCGTTCGACCCGCCGCTCGGGCGCGTTGCCGGCGATGATCGCCGCATTCAGCGCGCCGATCGAAATGCCGGCCAGACGCGTCGGTTGCAGGCCGGCCTCGTCCAGCGCTTCGAACACGCCGGCCTGATAGGCGCCAAGCGCGCCACCGCCCTGCAATACCAGGGCGACGGTGCGGTAATCGCGGGCCACCGCCGCGGCCAGCGACCCCGCCGCATCGCGCACGACCGCCACTACTGCATATACCAGCCGTGGCTGACCACGATCGACTGACCGGTCAGTGCGGCGGACGGGAAAGTCGCCAGATACAACGCCGTCTGCGCGATGTCCTCGACGGTGGTGAACACGCCATCGACGGTGTCCTTCAACATCACGTTCTTGATCACGTCCGCCTCGCTGATGCCCAGCTCTTTCGCCTGCTCGGGAATCTGCTTCTCGACCAGCGGCGTGCGCACGAAGCCGGGACAGATCACGTGCGAGCGCACGTTGTGTGCGGCGCCTTCCTTGGCCAGCGTGCGGGCGAGGCCGAGCAGGCCGTGCTTGGCGGCGACGTAGGCAGACTTCAGCTTCGACGCTTCGTGCGAATGCACCGAACCCATGTAGATCACGATGCCGCCGCGATCGCCCTTGTACATGTGCTGCAGCGCGGCCTTGGTGGTGAGGAAGCCGCCGTCGAGATGGATCGCCAGCATCTTCTTCCAGTCGGCGAACGCGAACTGGTCGATCGGGTTGATGATCTGCACACCGGCGTTCGAAATCAGGATGTCGAGCGCACCGAACGCGGCGACCACCCTGTCGGTGCCGGCATTCACCGCCGCCTCGTCGGTGACGTCCATCGCGATGCCGATCGCCTTGCCGCCGGCCGCGTTGATTTCCGCCGCCACCGCATCGGCCGCCTGCTGGTTGATGTCGGCGATCGCCACGCTGGCACCGTGCTTCGCATACAGCTCGGCAATCGCCTTGCCGAGGCCGCTGGCCGCGCCGGTGATCAGAGCGACCTTGCCATTGAGACTTGTCATGAGCTGCTCCCGTTTTCGTGATGTCTGGTTTTTGTAGGAGCGCACCCTGTGCGCGATGCTCTTGCCTCGGCAGAAAGCCATCGCGCACAGGGTGCGCTCCTACGTTTCCGTCAATGCGTGTCTTCGGCCAGATAGGTGTAGGCAGTCAGGCCGCCATTGAGCGTGCCATACAACTGCTCGGCCTCGGCGCCGGTCACGCCCGCACTGGCGATGCGCTCGCGATAGCTCTGGCGCAGCACTTCGAGGTCGTAACCGACGTAGTCGAGCATCAGATCGGTGGTATCGCCGCGGCGCACATGTGCGAACGTGTAGCTGTCGCCATCCACGCGAACGTTCACCGCATCGGTATCACCAAACAGATTGTGGATGTCGCCCAGCGTCTCCTGGTACGCGCCGACCATGAAGATGCCGAGCCGGTAACTTTCGCCTTCCTTCAAGGCGTGCAGCGGCAGGCTGACATCGACGCCTTCGGCATCGACGTAGTGATCGATGCGGCCGTCCGAATCGCAGGTGAGGTCGACGATCACGCCGCGCCGGGTCGGCTGCTCGTCGAGCCGCGCGATCGGCGCGATCGGGAAGATCTGGCCGATCGCCCACACGTCGGGGATCGACTCGAACACCGAGAAGTTGACGAAGTACTTGTCGACCAGCTTCTCGTCCAGCTCGTCCAGCGCCTGCCGGTGCGAGCGTTCGGCCGGCAGCAGGCGCGTGCGCACGGCGCCGGCGATCGCGTAGTACATCTCGTCCAGCCGCGCGCGGTCGGCCAGCGCGAGCTGGCCCAGCGCATACAGCGTCTGGCCTTCCTGCAGATGGTGCTGGGCTTCGTGGAACAGCTCCAGCGCGGGACGGCGGTCCAGTTCCTCCCAGGTTTCGCGCAGCCGGCGCAGGACGGCGGGCTCTTCCACGCGAAGGGGCGGAATCGCGCCGGCCGGCACCGGTTCCACCTCGGTCACGTTGACCACCATCACCGCGTGATGCGCGGCCATCGCACGACCGGCTTCGGTGAGGATATGCGGCGCCGGCAGGCCTTCGGCTTCGACCGCCTCGGCCAGCGACTGCACGATGGTCGCGGCGTACTGCTCGATCGAGTAGTTGATCGAGTTGTGGCTGCGCGAACGCGTCCCTTCGTAGTCCACGCCGAGGCCGCCGCCGACGTCGACGATCTCCAGCGGCACGCCCATCCGGGTCAGCTCGACGAAGTAACGCGTAGCCTCGCGCATGCCGTTGGCAATGTCGCGCACGTTGGAGATCTGCGAGCCCATGTGAAAATGCTGCAGCTTCAGCGTGTGCTTGAGGCCGGCCGCGTCGAGCCGCTCGATCAGGGTCAGCACCTGGTTCGGTGACAATCCGAACTTGCCCTTGTCGCCACCGGTGTTCTGCCATTTGCCCGCGCCAATCGAAGCCAGCCGCACGCGCACGCCGAGCAGCGGCTCGATGCCGAGCGCCCTCGCCTCGCTGAACACATGGTCGAGTTCGGACAGCTTCTCGATCACGATGTACACGCGCAGGCCGAGCTTCAGCCCGATCAACGCCAGGCGGATGTATTCGCGGTCCTTGTAACCGTTGCAGATCACGATGGAGCCGGGCCGCGCCATCGCCAGTACCGCCATCAGCTCGGGCTTGGAGCCGGCTTCGAGACCGAAGCCGTGCGTGCCGGCGGCGACCAGCTCACCGGCCACGCCACGCTGCTGGTTCACCTTGATCGGATAGATGGCCGTATAGCCGCCCGCATAGGCGCTGTCGGCGATCGCCCGGGCAAACGCACCCTGCAGCCGCGCGAGGCGGTCGGCGAGAATGTCGGGAAAACGCACCAGCAACGGCAGGCGCAGGCCATCGGCGCGGGCGCGCTCGACGATCTGCGGCAGCGACAGGGCCGGGCCACTGGTGCCGTGCGGACGCATCACGATCTCGCCGGCGGGGTTCACGTCCACGTAGCCGTCGCCCCAGTGCGGCACGGCGTAGGTGTGGCGGGCGGAGTCGGTATTCCAAGGGTTCGACATCAGCGTAGCTCCTTGTGCAGGCGCTTGTTACAAGCATGGATGATGTCGTCGCAGCGGCGAGCCTTGACGGTGTTGCTCCACAAGAGCACGAGTCCGCGCGACCGGAAGCCTCGCACGCCGCGGGGTCGATCGGACTTGTCGGCTGCCGCCAGACGCGCTGCGCCGGCGATGCCAGGGCGCCATTGTAATGGGCACGTGTGACGATATGCGCATGCGCCGCCGGCCTGCTCTCGGGACGTTCACCGCCGTTATCGCTACAATTGGCAGTCTTTTTCCCTCCACCCGGTTCGCCAGGAACACCCCGCCATGTCGCAGCAGCTCAGCTGGTTCACCGAAGCCCACCAGGCTTCCGGCTCCTCCATCGGTTTTCGTACCGAGCAACTGCTGCACGCGGAGAAGACCCCGTTCCAGACCATCGAGATCTACAAGACCACCGATTGGGGCAACCTGATGGTGATCGACGGCTGCGTGATGCTGACCACGCGCGACAATTTCTTCTATCACGAGATGATGACCCACCCGGCGCTGTTCACCCATGCGCGCGCCAAGCGCGTGGTGGTGATCGGTGGCGGCGACTGCGGCACGCTGCGCGAGGTGCTCAAGCACGAGGAAGTCGAGTCGGCGGTGCAGGTGGAGATCGACGAGCGCGTGACGCGTCTGGCCGAGGAATATTTCCCCGAGCTGTGCGAATCGAACCACGATCCGCGCGCCGAGCTGCTGTTCATCGACGGCATCAAGTACATGGCCGAATGCGAACCCGATTCGCTGGACCTGGTGATCGTCGACTCGACCGATCCGGTCGGCCCAGCCGAAGGCCTGTTCAACGCCGCGTTCTACGCCAGCTGCTTCAAGGCGCTGCGTCATGGCGGCCTGCTGGTACAGCAGAGCGAGTCACCGCTGGCGCATCTGGACCTGATCAAGTCGATGCGTTCGGCGATGCGCACGTCCGGCTTCAGCGCAGTGAAGACGCTGCCGTTTCCGCAGCCGTGCTACCCGACCGGCTGGTGGAGCTGCACAATGGCGCGCAAGGGCGGCGACCTGTCCGGCTTCCGCGAGCGCGGCGCGATCAGCAAGAACTTCCCGACCCGCTACTACAACGCCGATATCCACAAGGGTGCGCTGGCGCAGCCGGAGTTCATGCGCGAAGCGCTCGGCGAATAAGCCACGCGCTCAGAACAAGTTGCCACGCACCTTCGGCAGCACCACCAGCAACAGCGTGGCGAGCGGGCCGAACAGCAACGACAACAGGAACCACAGCAGTCCGCTGCGGTTCTTGCCCTGTGCCAGCGCGGCGTTGATCAAGGCCAGCGTGCCCCAGCCGACGAACCACGGGGCGCCTTCGGCGAATGTCGACAAATGATCCACTACGCGTCTCCCAAAGCATGAGGGGCGCGGCCGTGCGCCAATACGTGATCCTGCAAGCCAGTCGTGCCGGCCCGTTTCCACGGACCGGCGGATCAGCCGCGCTTAATCTGCACGAGCTATGCTGAACGCTTTGATTGCGGCCTCAGCTCATGACCAAGCCCACGATGCGTGGACTGCGCTACCTCGCCCTGACTTGCGCCTTGTCGCTGGTGATCGCGCCGGCTTTCGCCGGCAAAGCTGCCACCAGCAAAACCCGGCCTGAGCCGAGCAAGGCGGCCGCGGCCCGCGACAAGGCCCAGCTGGCGTTCCAGCGCGATCTGGTCAGCGTGCTGGCGCCGCGCGCCGACGCCTTGCCGCTGCTGGGCGCGGCCTTGCTGGCACGGCCGCTGTTCAATCAGCCGCCGAGCAACAGCTTCCATGCGCTGATCGGGCGCGCCGCCCAAGCCGAGGGCGCCGACGCCGCGGTCAGCTGGGCGCGACTGGCCGATTGCGACGCCAAGGCCGACGCCTGCCCGAATACCGCCGCGCTGGACCAGCTGCTGATCCAGGCGCCGGACAACGCCGCGGTATGGCTGCTCAAGCTTGGCGCAGACGCGCACGACATGAAGCACGACGCCGCCCGGGAAGATCTGGGCAAGGCTGCCGCCAGCAAGCTTTACGACGACTACACCGGCGCCAGCCTGAAGGCGCTGGCCAGTTCGATCGGCGTGCTGCCGCCACCGGCCGGCACCTTCGATCCGGCCTCGAAGGCCGGCGCGGTGGGCATGCAGACCATGCTGGTCTACGGGATCGCCGGCACCCAGCCGCAGCCGGCCCTGCAGCTGATTGCCAAGCTGTGCGAAAACGCCAGCGGTGACGCCTCGACCAAGGCCGACTGCCTCAAGCTGGGCAAGCTGCTCGAATGGGGTGCCAGCCCGCTGTCGCGATCGCTCGGCCTGCATCTGCGCGAAGTGCTGGCGGACGATCCGGCACAGCAGCAGGAAGCGAAGGACGCCCGTCGCAACCTGATCTGGCAAGTGCAGAGCTTCGGCCAGCTGCTGGCCCGGGCACAGGGCGAGCCGGCGCTGGCCCAGCATCTGCTGGCACTGGCGCGCAACGGCGGCACCGAGATGAGCCTGCTGCTGGCAGCCCTGCGCGACAACAGCATCCCGGCCGAGGCACCCGCCGACTGGCAGCCGCACACGCCGGGCTGAGTTCGCCGCTTTGCGCCGCATCCGCAGCCGTGTAGGCTTGGGTCACCTTCCGCGACAAGGGTGAGTCGATGCTTACGACGCTGGTGGCAAGCAGCAAGGGCGGTTGCGGCAAGAGCACGCTGGTGACTCAGCTGGCCTCGCACTGGGCACAGGCAGGGCAGCACACGGCCATCATCGACGGCGACCGGCAAGGCTCCAGCTTCCGCTGGGCCAGCCTGCGACCGGACAACGTTCCCGGTGTGCTGGGACTCGAAGGCGGTCGCCGCTCGCTGCAGAAACTGCCGCCAGACACCCAGCAATTGCTGATCGACACCGCCGCCGGCTCCGGCGAGCGCGAACTGGAACCGTATCTGGAGCAGGCCGACGTGCTGCTGGTGCCGGTGCTGCCGTCGTCCTTCGACCTGCATGCCACGCTGCACTTCATCGAGGAGCTGCAATCGATCAACCGCATCCGCCGCGGCAAGCTGCCGGTGGGGCTGGTCGCCAACCGGCTCAAGCCGTGGACCCACGCCAGCCAGGACGCGATCGCGCAGCTCGCCGAACAGTCCCCGTTTCCGATCGTGGCGCAACTGCGCGACAGCCAGGCCTATGTGCTGCTGGGTGCGCTGGGCAAGGGCATTTTCGATTACCAGTCCGAGCAGGTGCGCAACCACCAGCAGGACTGGAAGGCGCTGCTGCGCTGGATCAAGCGCCAGCACTGAAGCGAGCCCCTCTTGATGCAGCCATCGCGCCGCGCGCGACCATACCCCGGAGTCCTCCATGCAAGAACTGATTTTGTTGCGACACGCCGAAGCTGTCCCGATAGAAACCGCGGGCGATGATCAGCAGCGTCCGCTCAGCGCACGCGGCGAGAAGGAGGCGCAGGCGGCCGGATTGTGGTTGTCCGCGCACGGCATCCGGCCCGAGCGCGTGCTGTGCTCGCCGACCCGACGCACCGACGAAACCACCCGGTTGGCGCTGGCCGCGATCGACGCCGCGCCGGTGCCGCAAATGGCCGACGAGATCTACGACGCGTCACCCGGCGAACTGCTGGCCCTGCTCGACCAGCACGGTGACGCCGGCACGGTCATGCTGGTCGGTCACAATCCCGGCATCGAGCGGCTGGTGGCACTGCTGGTCGAAGGCCGTTCCGACGAATTCCGCGGCATGCCGCCCGGTGCGCTGGCCGTGCTGCATCTGAATGGCACGCTGGAACCGGGCAATGCCCGACTGGACGCGTTCTGGTCGCCCTGACACGACGCATCACCCCCGCGTTCACCGATCATGCTGACGCTTCAGCGCATTTGAACGACGCCCGCATGGAACGTCCTCACAGCGGCGGCACGCATCCTCCGTATCATTCGTGCATGTCCGGTTTCCTGCGACGATTCAGCCTGCCGCTCCTGCTCGCGACCTTGCTGCTGCAGGGCTGCACGCTGTCACGGGCACAGATCCGCCGCGCCGACGCGGTGGTCGCCAGCACCACCGACCACAGCGTGGACTGCGCGCAAGCCGACCACTGCGCGGTGCCGTCGCCGCTGCTGGCCGCGGCTACCCGGGCGCTGGCCGCGTCCACGCCGCAACAACCGGTACACGTGGTGACCCTGCTCGACGACAGCGAGCCGGCGCTGGCGGCACGGATCAACCTGATCCGCGCCGCGCAGCAATCGATCGACGTACAGACCTTCATCTGGGATCAGGACGATGCCGGCCAGCTGGTGCTGAACGAGCTGGTGCGCGCGGCACGCCGCGGCGTGCAGGTGCGTATCCTGGCCGACCAGCTGTTCTCGTTCGACGACCCGGACCTGCTCGACCGGCTGACGCGGGTCAGCGCGAACCTGCAGGTGCGGCTGTACAACCCGACCTTCCACAAGGCCCACACGCAACCGCTGGAATTCGCTGCCGGCGTGCTGTGCTGCTTCATGCAGTTCAACCAGCGCATGCACAACAAGCTGCTGCTGGTGGACGACAGCATCGGCATCACCGGTGGGCGCAATTACCAGGACCGCTACTTCAACTGGGACGACGACTTCGACTACGTCGACCGCGACGTGATGGTCGGCGGTCCCGCCGCGAAACAGATGGCGGCCAGTTTCGAGTTGTTCTGGCGGCACAAGCGCGCGGTGCCGCTGACCCACCTGCGCGACGTCAACCGGCGCATCCTGTCCGACAGCGCGGCGCCGGTCTGGCCGGCACCGCATTACCGCCGGCCGATGCGCGTCGCGCAGTTGCTGCAGGCCGCCGAAGATCCGTTGTGGCTGCAGGCGTGGCTGGTCGATCCTTCATTGCCAGCCGGCGACGTCGACTACTTCAGCGACCTGCCGTCGAAGACCGACAAGCCGGACAAGCGGCGGGCGCAGGAGTACACCCAGCACATCATGCGCATGATCGGCGACGCCAAGCGCGAAGTGCTGCTGCAGACACCGTATCTGGTGATGAGCAAACAGGCCCAGCGCATCTTCAAGCGGCTGCGCCAGCGCGCCAAGCCGCCGCGGGTGATCGTCTCGACCAACTCGCTGGCCTCGACCGACGCGTTCGCGGTGTATGCGATGTCGTACAAGCACCGCAAGCGCTACCTGAAGACGTTCGGCTTCGAGATCCACGAACTGAAGCCGCATGCGCCCGGTCCGGCGGTGGACAACGAGCTGGCCAACCTCGGCATGGACACGACGGTGCCGCCGGCGGAAACCGCCAGCCCGGCCAGCGCCACGCAGGCGCGCTTTCACCTGCTCGGCAGCCGTGGCAGCAACAACCGGCCGGCGCCATTGCTCAGCGAAGGCCGCCGCTTCGGCCTGCACGCGAAGTCGATCGTGATCGACGATGCGTTCGCGATGGTCGGCTCGCACAACTTCGATCCGCGTTCGGACCACTACAACACCGAAGCCGGCGTGATCGTCTACGACCACACGTTCGCCGACCAGTTGCGCCACAGCATCATGCGCAACACCCAGCCGGAAAACGCGTGGGTGATCGCACCGCGGCAGTCGTCGGTGCCGCTGCTAACCGGCATCAACGATGCGATCGGCAGCGTCTCCGCCCAGTTGCCGCTGTTCGACCTGTGGCCGTTCCGCTACGCCACCAGCTACGACCTCAATCCCGGCTGCCAGCCGATGCGCGCCAGCGATCCGGGCTTTTACGCCTGCTATCAGCCAGTCGGCGATTTCCCCGATGTGGCGCTGTCACCCAAGCTGATCATCACGCGGCTGTTCACCGCGTTCGGCGTCGGCGCGAAAGGCGTGCTCTGAAAAAAGAAGACTCCCTGAAACCTAGGGCGATTGCGCGAGGCGCTCGCCCTGCGCGGAGAAACGCATCGGCAGCTCGCCACTGATCCCGTCCGGGTGATCGCCCGGCACCGCGAAACGCCAGTGGCGCACGCTGCGCAGGGCATGCTCGTCGAGTACCGGATCGCCGCTGGATTCGACCAGGCTGGTCGCAAGGACACGACCGTCGCCATCGACGCCGACATGCAGCACCAGGCGGCCGTCCAGATGGCCACGCAATTCGTCCCATGACTGCGAGGTGTCAGCAGGCATCGCCAGCGGCACCAGTGAAGGTGCCGGAGCAAGCACGGCGGCCTGCGCTTCGCCCAGGTCGCTGGCCGCACGACCGGCTGTTGCGCGATGGACCTGCACTACGCTGACCGGACGTTGCCGATGCCACGACAAGGGCGGGGCATGACGCTGCACGGATGACACCTGCCGAGTCGCGGCGAGTCGCGGCGCCGGCCCGCGCCAGCCGACCGTCAGCGTGCTGAGCCAGCCGGTACCGGCGATGCCGATCGCCAGCGCCAGTACGCTCAGGCTGGTTGTTGTGCGCAGTCGCAGCATGTCGGTGTCGTGTTCACGGCCGTTCGAGGATCGCGGTGACGCCCATGCCGCCGGCGGTGCAGATCGAGATCAGGCCGCGGCCGGAGCCTTTCTGTTCCAGCATCTTCGCCAGGGTGGCGATGATCCGCGCGCCGGTGGCGGCAAACGGATGGCCCACCGCGAGGCTGGAGCCATGCACGTTGAGCTTGGCCGGATCGATCGAGCCCAGCGGCGCATCGAGGCCGAGCCGGTTCTTGCAGTACTCGGCACTCTCCCACGCGCGCAGCGTGCACAGCACCTGCGCCGCGAACGCCTCGTGGATCTCGTAGTAATCGAAGTCCTGCAGGGTCAGGCCCTGACGCGCCAGCATGCGCGGCACCGCGATGGTCGGTGCCATCAGCAGGCCTTCGCCATGGACGAAATCCACCGCCGCCACTTCGGCATCGCGCAGGTACGCCTGGATTTTCAAACCACGTTGCGCGGCCCACGCGTCGCTGGCCAGCAGCACGGCAGCCGCGCCATCGGACAGGCCGGTGGAGTTGCCGGCGGTGAGTGTGCCACGGCCGGATGTCTTGTCGAACGCCGGCTTCAACGTGGCCAGCTTCTCCATGGTGGAGTCGGGACGCAGGAAACCGTCGCGCTTGAGGCCGCGGAACGGCACCAGCAGGTCGTCGAAGAAGCCGTCGTCATACGCGGCGGCCAGCTTGTGGTGGCTGTCCAGCGCCAGCTGGTCCTGCGCCTGGCGAGCGACCTGCCATTCCTTCGCCATCTGCTCGCAGTGGTCGCCCATCGACTTGCCGGTGCGCGGCTCGGCCACGCCGGGAAACGAAGGCTTCAGCTCACGGAAGGAGAACCCGCGCAGTGCCACCTTCAACTTGTCCAGCGGCGTCTTCGCCCGGTTCATCGCCAGCAGCCGCTTGCGCAGGCGCGTGCCGTAGACGATCGGCACGTCGCTGGTGGTGTCCGAGCCGCCGGCGATGCCGGCCGCGATCTGCCCGACGGCGATCTTGTTGGCGATGATGATCGCGTTGTCCAGCGAAGTGCCGCAGGCGCGCGCGGTGGTGATGCCCGGCGTGGTCGGCGCCAGCCCTGAACTGAGCAGCGCCTCGCGCGCCAGGTTCCAGTCCGACGAATGCTTGATCACCGCACCCATCGCCACTTCACCCAGTTCCACGCCGTGCAGCCCGAACCGTTCGACCAGCGCGCCCAGCACCTTCACCGACATGCCGAAGTTGCCGACGTCGGCATACGCGGTGTTGTTGCGGCAGAACGGGATGCGCACACCACCGATCACCCCGACGCGCCTTTGCGTGTTTTCCATGCTCGAAACTGTCCACCACTCAAGTCGGTCAAGGCTAACCCGCGCTGCCGCGGGGCGGAAGCCCAAAACGCTGAATGGTAGAATTGCATCTCTTTACCCGTTCGGATGTCAGTCACGTGGAAGCACAAACGCTGCTCGCCCTGCCCATCGTGCTGGCCCTGGAACCGGTCGCCGGCGAGTCGGCTTCGCGCATGACATTGAGTCGCGACGAGGCAGCACAGCTGGCGGAACTGGTTGCCGCCGATCTGCACACGCTGATGCCGCAGGTCGGCGAAGCCCGGCTGGCGCTGGCCGGGGCGCTGTTCGATCAGGTCGAACTGCTGCGCCCGGGCTTTCCAGTGTGGGCTACGCTGGACGAGTTGGCCCGGCGCGTGCCGCGCGGCCAGCTGGAAAACGTGGTGGCGTTCGGCAGTCATGGCGGCCACATGCCGGCGCAGCCGCTGGAGCCGTCGCTCGTCTTCGCCGATGGCCCGATGCGGCTGCTGCCGCTGAGCCTGCTGGCGCCCGTGGCACTGGCCGGGGAGCTGTCCGAGTTGCTGGAGATCCATCTGGTCGGCCGCGGCGAAGCCGGCACGCTGACCGCCGACTGGCTGATGCGCACACTCGGCATCCGCCTGGAGCATGTGCGATACCTCAGCCGCAACGACCTGCTGGCGCTGACCTGCGTGCAGTACGAGCACGTCAACCTGGCGCCGTTGTGGACGCTGCTGGAAGCAGCGCTGCTGACCCCGCAACACGCCGAATCGACCATGAGCGCACGTGGGCTGAACCTGCAATACGCCGAAGGCAAGGTGCTGGCGCAATCGCCGGCGCAATGGCTGGCCGCGCAGACGGATGAGGTCACCCAACGCGCGCATGCCTTCGCCGGCATCGTGTTCGAACTGCGCCAGTACGCCGCGCTGCTCGACGCACACCAGCTGCCGTTGCTGCTGCAGCCGGCCGCGCAGATGGAAGCCGAGGCCGGCGCCGGCTACCTGCTGGAAACCCTGGCCGCGGTCGAGTCCGCTTACGAGCCGCCGACCCTGTTCGCGCACGAGGCGCCCGGGCTTGGCGTGGTCGCGCTCACCGTGGCGCAACGCGGCAACGGCGGTGCGGCCCGCGCGCTGGCACACGGCTATCCACCGCAGCCGCAGGCGCTGGGGCCGTTGCTGGCGCTGCTGGCCGACCGCTACGGCATTGCGGCCGAACTGCATGCGTTGGGCCGGATCGTGCTGGACGAATACGGCCTACTCGGCGCCCCGGCAACCGCCTTGCACTGAACCCGCCGCGGCTGCCGCCGATGGCAGCTGTGCAAGGACAAGAATCGGTGCATGATGGCGGCGCGCCGACGGGGGGCGCCAGAGCTGACGGGATAACCATGCGGCCGCACAAGTCTGCCGAGGTATTGCCTTCGCTTTTCCATGGGCCGGATTGGCCCGCCCGAGTGCTGCACGGCACTCCCGCACTACTCGCCTATCTCGACGCCGAGCAGCGCTTTTGCTACGCCAACGAAACCCATCGCAGCTGGCTCGGCATCGATCCGCAATGGCTGATCGGGCGGCGCCTGATCGATGTGGTCGGCCGGCGCAATCACCAGCTGGCCAGCGCGGCACTGGAACGGGCCTACGCCGGCGAGCGGGCCAGCTATGAAGGCGAGCTGTTCAACGGCAGCGAACGGCGTTACGCCCACGGCAACTTCCAGCCGGACTTCGACGCCGCCGGCCAGGTCTGCGGCGTCTTCACCGCGCTGATCGACATCACCGAACGGCACACGCTGGAACTGCAGCTGCACGAAAGCGAGCAACGCTTCTTCGGCGCGTTCCAGCATGCCGCGATCGGCATGGCGCTGACCCGTCCGGATGGCCATTTCCTGCGCGTCAACGCCGCGGTATGCCAGATGCTCGGCTATCGCGAGGAGGACTTGCTGGCGCTGGACATCGCCGCGATCACCCATCCGGACGACATGGCGGCTGACGAGGAGCTGATGGTGCAGCTGCTGGCCGGCCAGCGCGAGTCGTACCAGCTGGAGAAGCGCAACTTCCACAAGGATGGCCGCATCGTCCATATCCAGCTCAGCGTGTCGCTGGTGCGCGACGGGCAGGGCGCACCGCTGTATTTCGTCTCGCAGGCGCAGAACATCAGCCAGCGCAAGGCGTTCGAGGATGCCTTGCATCGCGAGCGCGAACTGGCCGAGGTGACCCTGCGCTCGATCGGCGACGCGGTGATCACCACCGATCCGCAGCTGCACGTCACCTCGCTCAATCCGATCGCCGAGGCGATGACCGGCTGGACCAGCCGCGAGGCGCAGGGGCGGCTGGTCGAGGAAATTTTCCAGCTGTTCGACGCCCAGCATGGCCACAGCATCGCCAACCCGCTGCGGGCGGCGATCGAACGCAACGCCATCGTCGATCTGGCCGGCAAGACCTTGCTGCGGCACCGGTATGGGTTCGACACGCCGGTGGAGGACTCCTCGGCGCCGATCCACGACCACGCCGGCAACGTGATCGGCGGCGTGCTGGTGTTCCACGACGTCAGCGAGACCCGTGCGCTGGCGCTGAAGATGATCCATCTGACCCAGCACGACACGGTCACCGGGCTGCCCAACCGCAGCCAGCTGCACGCGCATATCGCACAGGCACTGGCGACCGCGAACCGCCGCCGGCAGCGCGCCGCGCTGCTCTACATCGACATCGACCATTTCAAGCGAATCAACGAACTGCACGGTCACGCCGCCGGTGACCGCGTGCTGCACGCGCTCGCCGCACAGCTGCGCCGCTGCCTGCCCGGCGACGAGTTGCTCAGCCGCTATGACGGCGACGAATTCGTGGTGGTGCTGCCGCACCTGGAAAGCGTGAGCGAAGCGGCCAGCGTGTGCCAGACCTTGATCAATCAGTGCGAACAGGTCCGTGTCGACGGCCTGCCCGAACTGGCGCTGCGCATCAGCATCGGCATCAGCGTGTATCCGGACGACGCCGCCGAACCGGAAGACCTGCTGCAGCATGCGGAAACCGCGCTGGTCGCAGTAAAGGCACAAGGCCTGCACGGCCACCGCTTCTTTACCGCGTTGATGAACGAGCGCACACAGGCGCGCCGGCGGATCGAGACCGCGCTGCGCCATGCCCTGTCACGGCACGAACTGAGCCTGCATTACCAGCCCAAGGTGGATGCGCAGAGCGGCAACATCGTCGGCGCCGAGGCCTTGCTGCGCTGGCAAGTGGACGGGCGCGAGCTGTACACGCCGGACCAGTTCATCCCGGTCGCCGAAGACAGCGGCCTGATCCTGCCGATCGGTGCCTGGGTGCTGCGCCAGGCGTGCAAGCAGGCACGGCTGTGGCAGCAGCGCGGTCAAGCCATTCCGGTCTCGGTGAACGTCTCGCCGCTGCAGTTCCAGCATGCCGATTTCTACAATTGGCTGGACGAGGTGCTGAACGAAAGCGGGCTCGATGCCGGCCTGCTCGAACTGGAACTGACCGAGCGCATGGTGATGTCCGGCGGCGATGCCACCACCGGAATGCTGCGCCGGATCAAGCAACGCGGCGTGCGGCTGTCGCTGGACGATTTCGGCACCGGCTACTGCAGCCTGTCCTACCTGAAGCATTTCCCGATCGACGCGCTGAAGATCGACCGCGTGTTCGTGCACGACCTGACCAGCGACCGCGACACCGCCACGATCACCGGCTCGATCATCGCGATGGCGCGCAGCCTCAACAAGGTGGTGGTCGCCGAAGGCGTGGAGACCCGCGAGCAGGGCGCGTTCCTGCGCGAAGCCGGCTGTTCGCAACTGCAGGGCTTCCTGTTCGGTGCGCCGATGCCGGCTGCGGAATTCCAGCAGTTGCTGATCGAGCCTGCCTGAACCGGCTCAGGCGGGTTCGGCGCCGGCGCCGTCCAGCAGCGCCTCGTACATCCAGTAGTGGCAGCGCTGCATGCCCAGCTCGGCATAGGTTGTCTGCGCGCGCTGGTTCTCGGTTTCCACATACAGGCGCAGGCCGACGGCACCGGCCGCCGCCGCACGCTGCTCGACCGCGGCGTACAGCGCGCGGAACACGCCGCCGCGCCGCGCCGCGGGGATCACGTACACGCTCTGGATCCACCAGAAATCGCCGCAGCGCCAGTCGCTCCACTCATATGTCACCAACAGGCTGCCGACCGCCACGCCCTCGCGTTCGGCGATCAGGTAGAAGCCGCGGCGCGGCTGCTCGAACACACCGCGGATGCCGCGCTCAAGGGTCGCGGGATCGAGCTGCTTGTGCTCGGTCTCCCACGCCATCGCCGCATTCCAGGCGACGAGTTCGGCAAGGTCGGTGAGGGCGGCGGCGCGAATCGACAACGACACGGCATGACTCCGGTGCGGGCTGGGCCCCCATCGTAGCGTGCGCCGTCTTCACACGCCGGAGCGTAGGGTCCGAGCGGTAGCCGCGGGCTGTAGCGGAGATCCGCCAGAGCATCACCTGGATGGACGCATCGCGGCCGAGCCGGCATGAACCCCAAGGAAAGACGGATTTGAACATCGGCAGCCTCCTCGACCTGCTCAAGCTGCGCCGCCTGCGCGCATTCCGTCGCCGCCGCGTGGCGGCGCGGACCCGGCCGGAACAGGAGCCGGCGCTGCGTTCGGAGCTGTTCAGCGCAGAGCAGATGGAACGGCATGGCGCGGCGCTGGCCAGCCAGCACCGCTTGAGTACGCGCTCGAGCGCGGACTTGCTGCTGGCCCGGCTGGCCGACAACGAAGCGGTGCTGACGCATACCTGCGAGCGGCTGACCGACGCGACCCGGCGCAAATGGCGCGTGACCCCGGCCGGCGAGTGGCTGCTGGACAATTTCTACCTGCTCGAGGAACAGGTCCGGATCGCCCGCCGGCATCTGCCGAAGGGCTACAGCCGCGAACTGCCGCGGCTGGACAACGGCCCGTCGGCCGGACTGCCGCGGGTCTACGACATCGCGCTGGAAATCATTTCGCACGGCGATGGCCGCGTCGACACCAGCAGCGTGCACCGTTTCATCAACGCCTACCAGAGCGTGACCCCGCTGAAGCTGGGCGAGCTGTGGGCGATCCCGATCATGCTGCGATTGGCGCTGCTTGAGAACCTGCGCCGGGTCGCCGCGCGGGTGATGGCGGACTGGCGCCATCGCGGCAAGGCCGCACGCTGGGCCGACACGATGACCACCACCGCCGAACGCGACCCGAACTCGGTGGTGCTGGTGGTGGCCGACATGGCGCGCTCGAACCCGCCGATGAATGGCTCGTTCGTCGCCGAAATGGCGCGCCGGCTGCAGGGCCAGAGCCCGGCACTGGCGCTGCCGCTGAGCTGGATCGAGCAGCGCCTGTCCGCGTCCGGCCAGAGCATCGAGCATCTGGTGCAACTGGAAGCACAGCAGCAGGCGGCCAACCAGGTCTCGATCAGCAACAGCATTGGCAGCCTGCGTGCGCTTTCGGCGATCGACTGGCGCGACTTCGTCGAGCACAGCAGCCTGGTCGAACAACGGCTGCGCGAGGATCCGGTCGGCGTCTACCCGGCGATGGATTTCCCCACCCGCGACCGCTATCGCCACGTGGTGGAGGCGCTCGCGCGCCATCACCGGGTGACCGAACTGGAGGTGGCCGAGGCGGCGATCGCGCTGTGCCAGGCCGACGCACCGACCGACACCACCGCGCCCTTGCCGCAGCACGTCGGCTTCTACCTGATCGAGCGTGGCCGCCGTACGCTGGAACAACAGCTCGGCATCCGGCCGCGGCTGAGTACAACGCTGCGCCGCGCTTTCGACCGCGCGCCGCTGCCGATCTATCTGGGCCTGCTGGCCTTGCTGACGTTTGCGTTCGCGCAGCCGCTGGTCGCCGCCGCCGCCCACAATCATCTGCCATTGTGGGCGCTGATCGCGCTCGCGGTGCCGGCCACCATCCTGGCCAGCCAGCTGGGGCTGAGCCTGCTCAACTGGATGGCCACCCTGACGGTGGCGCCGCAGCAGTTGCCGCGGATGGATTATTCGGACGGCATCCCGGCCAGCGCACGCACGCTGGTGGCGATCCCCAGCCTGTTCGCCAGCGCGCAAGACGTCGAGGATCTGGTCGAGGCGCTGGAAGTACGCTTCCTCGGCAACCGCGACGAACATCTGCATTTCGCCCTGCTCACAGATTTCGCCGACGCGGACAGCGAAACCTTGCCCGGCGACGATGCACTGCTGCGACTGGTGCGGCGCCGCATCGAGGCGCTCAACGAACACTACGCCGGCAGCGATGCCGATCGCTTCTTCCTGTTCCACCGGCCGCGCCGCTGGAACGCGGCCGAGCGATGCTGGATGGGCCACGAGCGCAAGCGCGGCAAGCTGGCCGATCTCAACGCGCTGCTGCGCGGCAACGCGCACGACCGCTTCATGCTGATCGTGGGCGACATCGCGGCGCTGCCACCGGTACAGTACGTGATCACGCTGGACACCGACACCGAACTGCCGCGCGATGCGGCGCAGGCCTTCGTCGGCACCATCGACCATCCGCTCAATCGCGCGGTGTATGACCCGGTGCAACGGCGCGTCGTCTCCGGCTACGCGATCCTGCAGCCGCGCGTGGGGATCAGCCTGCCCAGCACCGCACGCTCGCGCTACGCGCAGCTGTACGGCAGCGATGCCGGCATCGACCCGTATACGCAAATGGTCTCGGATGTCTATCAGGACGTGTTCCACGAAGGTTCGTTCATCGGCAAGGGCATCTACGCGATCGACGCGTTCGAGCGCAGCCTGGACGGGCGCTTCCCGGAAAACCGCATCCTCAGCCACGACCTGGTCGAAGGCTGCCATGCACGCGCGGGCCTGCTCAGCGACATGCAGCTGTTCGAGGAATACCCGGCCCGCTACGGCGCCGACGTGAAGCGTCGCCATCGCTGGATTCGCGGCGACTGGCAGCTGCTGCCATGGCTGCTGCCGTGGGCACCGAGCGCGCATGATGGCTGGCGTCGCAACGCGCTGACCGCGCTGTCGCGCTGGAAAATTCTCGACAACCTGCGCCGCAGCCTGGTGCCGACCTCGTTGCTGGTGCTGCTGGTCGCCGGCTGGCTGCTGCTGTCGCCGGTGCTGTCGTGGACGCTGGCGGTGCTGGCGATGGTGTTGGTGCCGCCGCTGTTGTCGGCCCTGCTGGAGCTGGTGCAGAAGCCGCGCGAGGTGCAGCTGGACCAGCATCTGCGTGCCGGTTTCCTGGCCGGCATGCAGCATTTCGAGCGAATGGCGCTGGGGCTGGCATGGCTGCCGCACGAGGTGCTGTACCAGCTCGATGCGATCGTGCGCACGCTGTGGCGGATGGCGATCAGCCACCGGAACCTGCTGCAGTGGCAGACCTCCAGCGACGTCGAACGCCGCAGCAGCAACGTACCGGCGGCGTTGTGGCGGGCGATGTGGATCGGCCCGCTGCTCGCGCTGGGGCTGACTGTGACGCTGGCGCTGCAGCGGCCGATGGTCCTGCTGCTGGCGGCACCACTGTTGCTGCTGTGGCTGCTGTCGCCGTCGCTGGCGTGGTGGATCAGCCAGCCGCGCAAGCCCGACACGTTCGCACCGAGCCCGGCGCAGCTGCGTTTCCTGCGCGTACTGGCGCGGCGCACCTGGGCGTTCTTCGATACCCACGTCGGTCCGGCCGACCACTGGTTGCCGCCGGACAATCTGCAGGAGCAGCCCGGACCGGTGATCGCCCATCGCACCTCGCCGACGAATATCGGCATGGCGCTGCTGGCGAACCTGGCCGGCCTCGATTTCGGTTTCCTCAGCAGCGGCCGCCTGCTCGAACGCACGCGCCAGACCCTGGCCACGATGCAGGCGCTGCCGCGCCATCGCGGTCACTTCTACAACTGGTACGACACGCTGAGCCTGCGGCCGCTGGCGCCGCTGTACATCTCGGCGGTGGACAGCGGCAACCTTGCCGGCCATCTGCTGACCCTGCGGCCGGGCCTGCTGGCGCTGCTCGATGAACCGGTATTCCAGCCGCGCGTGCTGCAGGGCCTGCTCGATACGTTGAACGTCTTGCACGACACGCTCGACAGCAGCGGCGCTGCCCTGCTGGCTCCGTTGCAGCGCGAATTGCAGGACGCGCTGCTCACACCGCCGAACATCACCAGTGCAGTCGCGGCATTGCTGAAACAGCAGCTCGATCACGCCCATGCGCTGGCGCAGACGCTGCACGTCGAACCCGGCAGCGAGGCGGAATTCTGGCTCGCCGCCTTGCTGGAACAATGCAGCGACCTGTGCGACGAGGCCGCCACGTTCAAGCTCGATCCGCCGCACGACGACGACGGCGGCTTCAGCGGCATTCCCACGCTGCGTCAGCTCGCCCGGATCGAGCCGCTGTGCTGGTCCGCCGACGCTGGCGCGGAGGTCATCCGCGAACACGCGCGCGAACGCATTGCCGCGATCGAGCACCTCGCGCAGCAGGCCGGCGAGCTGGCGCTGATGGACTACCGCTTCCTGTACGACAGCGCGCGCGACTTGCTGGCGATCGGCTACAACGTCGACGAGCGCCGGCTCGACGCGAGCTACTACGACCTGCTCGCGTCGGAAGCGCGACTGGCCAGTTTCGTGGCGATTGCGCAGGGCCAGCTGCCGCAGGACAACTGGTTCTCGCTGGGCCGGCTGCTGACCACCAGCGGCGGCGAACCGGTGCTGCTGTCGTGGACCGGCTCGATGTTCGAATACCTCATGCCGACCCTGGTGATGCCGAGCTACGAAGGCACCCTGCTCGACCAGACCTGTCGTGCCGCGGTGACGCGACAGATCGAGTACGGCAACCAGCTGGGCGTGCCGTGGGGCGTATCCGAATCCGGCTACAACATGCTGGATGCCCACTTCACTTACCAGTACCGCGCATTCGGCGTACCCGGGCTCGGCCTCAAGCGTGGGCTCGGCGACGACGTGGTGATCGCCCCGTACGCCACGGTGCTGGCGATGATGGTCGCGCCGGCCGCGGCCACCAGGAACCTGCAGCGACTGGCCGAAGCCGGCGCGGCCGGCCGCTACGGCCTGTACGAGGCGATCGACTACACCTCGGCCCGGCTGCCGCTGGGGCAGAGCTCGGCGCTGGTGCAATCGTTCATGGCGCATCACCAGGGCATGAGCCTGCTGGCGCTGGCCTACGCGATGCTGGGGCGGCCGATGCAGCGCCGCTTCGAATCCGATCCGCAGTTCCAGGCGACCAGCCTGCTGCTGCAGGAGCGCGTGCCACGCACGGCCGCGGAATACTTGCATGCGTCCGGCTTCCCGGAACAGGACGGCAGCCTGCGCGCCGCCGAAGCGCGACTGCGCGTGTTTACCGATCCGGACCGGCAGCGACCGGCCGTGCAGCTGCTGTCGAACGGGCGCTACCACGCCATGATCAGCAGTGCCGGCGGCGGCTACAGCCGGCGCGGTGAACTGGCGATCACGCGCTGGCGCGAGGACATCACGCGCGATCACTGGGGCATGTTCTGCTACCTGCGCGACGTCGCCAGCGGCGAGTACTGGTCCACCGCGTACCAGCCCACGTTGAAGAAGACCGAACTGTTCGAGGCGATCTTCTCCGATGCTCGCGCCGAGTTCCGCGTGCGCGAACGCGAGTTCGACGCGCACACCGAGATCGTGGTGTCGCCGGAAGACGACATCGAACTGCGCCGCACGCGCATTACCAACCGCAGCCGCATGCGCCGCACGATCGAGCTGACCAGCTACGCCGAAGTGGTGCTGGCGCCGCCGATCGCCGACGCGCTGCATCCGGCCTTCAGCAAGCTGTTCGTGCAGACCGAGCTGGTGCCGGAGCTGCAGGCAATCATATGCACGCGCCGACCTCGCGCGCACGACGAGCACGTGCCATGGATGTGCCATCTGCTGGCCGTGCACGACGCCGACATCGATCAGATTTCCTACGAGACCGACCGCGCACGCTTCATCGGCCGCGGGCGCAGCGTCGCGCAGCCGCAGGTGCTGGATCGCGAACAGGCGCAACTGTCCAACAGCGCCGGCTCGGTCCTCGACCCGATCGTGGCGATCCGCTGCCGCATCACGCTGGAACCGGAGCAGTCGGCCACCATCGACTTCGTCACCGGCATCGCCGACCAGCGCGACGGCTGCCTGCAGCTGATCGGCAAATACCGCGACCGCCACCTGGCCGACCGCGTGTTCGACCTGGCCTGGACGCACAGCCAGGTGCTGCTGCGCCAGCTCAATGCCAGCCTCGCCGACGCGCAGCTGTACGAGCACATGGCCACCTCGATCATCTACCCGAACGCGAACTTGCGCGCCGAGCCGGCGGTCCTGCGCGGCAACCGGCGCGGCCAGTCCGGGCTGTGGGGACAGTCGATCTCCGGCGACCTGCCGATCGTCCTGCTGCAGATCGCCGACCCGGCGCGGATCGAACTGGTGCGCCAGCTGGTGCAGGCACATGCGTACTGGCGGCTGAAGGGACTGACGGTGGACCTGGTGATCTGGAACGAGGATCGCGCCGGCTACCGGCAGGAGCTGCAGGACCTGATCATGGGTCTGATCGCTTCCGGCAGCGAGGCCAGCCTGCTCGATCATCCCGGCGGCATCTTCGTGCGACCGGCGCAACAGCTGTCCGGTGAGGACCGGCTGCTGATGCTGGCCAGTGCGCGGATCATCCTGGCCGACAACCGCGGCAACCTGACCGAACAGATCAGCCGGCGCCGCGCGGAAACGCACGCGCCGCGCTTCGAGCCGAGCAAGCCGCGGCGCATCTCCTCCAGCGCACTCGCACCGGCCGCTCTCCCGTTGCAGCTGACCAACCCGCACGGCGGCTTCAGCGCGGACGGCCGCGAGTACGTGATCACGCTCGGCGCAGGCGATGCCACCCCGGCGCCGTGGTCCAACGTGCTCGCCAACCCGCACTTCGGCACGGTGATCTCCGAGAGCGGCAGCGCGTACACATGGGGCGAGAACGCGCACGAATTCCGCCTCACGCCGTGGCACAACGACCCGGTCGGCGACGCCAGCGGGGAGGCGCTGTACCTGCGCGACGAGGAAACCGGCCAGGTCTGGTCGCCCACGCCACTGCCTGCACGCGGCACTGGCGACTACGTCACCCGCCACGGCTTCGGCTACAGCGTGTTCGAGCATGTCGAGGACGGCATCCATTCCGAGCTGTGGATCTACGTGGCGCTGGATGCCTCGGTGAAATTCTCGGTGCTGAAGCTGCGCAACGACTCCGGCCAGCCGCGCAAGCTCAGCGTCACCGGCTACGTCGAATGGCTGCTGGGCGACTTGCGCGAGCGCACCTCGATGCACGTGGTCACCGAATCGGATCCGGCCAGCGGCGCGCTGTTCGCACGCAATGCGTACAACACCGAGTTCCCGAACCGGGTCGCGTTCTTCGACGTCGACGATCCTGCCCGCGGCATCGACGGCGACCGCGGCGAATTCCTCGGCCGCAACGGCAGCACCGCGGCACCGGCCGGGCTGGGGCGCACGCAACTGTCCGGCCGGGTCGGCGCGGGATTCGATCCGTGCGCGGCGCTGCAGGTCGGCGTGACGCTGGACGCGGGCGAGCGGCGTCAGCTGATCTTCCGGCTCGGCCTCGGTCGCGATGCCGCCGACGCCGGCGCGCTGGTGCAGCGCTTCCGCGGCACCGGCAGTGCCGCCGATGCGCTGGCGAAAGTGCGCGCACACTGGTCGCGCACGCTCGGTGCCGTGCAGATCAGCACGCCGGAACCGGCGCTCAATGTGCTGGCGAATGGCTGGCTGCTGTACCAGACCATCGCCTGCCGCATGTGGGCGCGCAGCGGCTACTACCAGTCCGGCGGCGCGTTCGGCTTCCGCGACCAATTGCAGGATTCGATGGCGCTGCTGCACGCGGCGCCCGAACTGTCGCGCGCGCAACTGTTGCTATGCGCCGCGCATCAGTTCCCCGAAGGCGACGTGCAGCACTGGTGGCATCCGCCGCTGGACCGCGGCGTGCGCACCGCGTGCTCCGACGACTACCTGTGGCTGCCGCTGGCGACCAGCCGATACGTGCTGGCCAGCGCCGACACCGGCGTGCTGGACGAACAGGTCGGTTACATCGAAGGCCGCCCGTTGCATCACGGCGAAGAGTCCTACTACGACCTGCCGCAACCGTCTGGCCTGCGCGAAACGCTGTACCGGCATTGCGTGCGCGCGATCGAACACAGCCTGCCGCGTGGTGCGCATGGCCTGCCGCTGATCGGCAGCGGCGACTGGAACGACGGCATGAACCGGGTCGGCGAAGCCGGTCGCGGCGAAAGCGTATGGCTCGGCTTCTTCTCCTGCGAGGTGCTGACCCGCTTCGCCGAAGTAGCCCGGCTGCACGACGACGAGGCGTTCGCTCTGCGCTGCGAAAGCGAAGTCAGCCAGCTGCGCGTCGCGCTGGAACAACATGCGTGGGACGGCGCCTGGTATCGCCGCGCGTATTTCGACGACGGCACCCCGCTCGGCTCCAGCAGCAACGACGAATGCCGGATCGACTCGATCGCGCAGAGCTGGTCGGTACTGTCCGGCATCGCCACACCCGAACGCCAGCAGCAGGCGATGACATCGCTCGACCAGCACCTGGTACGCCGCGACGCCGGCCTGGTGCAATTGCTCGATCCGCCGTTCGACAAGTCGCCACTCGATCCCGGCTACATCAAGGGCTACGTGCCCGGCGTGCGCGAGAACGGCGGGCAGTACACGCACGCCGCGATCTGGGCCACGATGGCCTTCGCCGAACTCGGCGACAGCGCCCGCGCGTGGGAACTGCTGCGCATGATCAACCCGGTCAGCCACGGCAGCGACGCCACCGAAATGGACGTCTACAAGGTCGAGCCCTACGTGGTCAGCGCCGACGTCTACGCGGTCGAACCACACATCGGCCGCGGCGGCTGGAGCTGGTACACCGGCTCCGCCGGCTGGATGTACCGCCTGATCGTCGAGTCGCTGCTTGGCCTGCGGCTGGAAGCCGGCAAGCTGCGCTTCACGCCGGTACTACCGGCCGAGTGGGACGGCTTCTCGCTGGACTACCGCCATCGCGACACGCCGTACCGGATCAACCTGCGCCAGAGCGCGGCGGGCACGCGGAGCACCGTGTGGCTGGATGGCGTGGTGCAGGCGGATGGCTGCATTCCGCTGGTCGATGACGGCAAGGAGCACAGCGTGGAGCTCAATCATCCGCGGGCGACGTGATCCGCCTCTCCGTCGAATGAAAAAGTGCGCCGCCTCTCGATTGCTTGAACGCTGCGAGATCAGGCTGCAGGATTAGGCTGCGCCAACGGGAGCAAGCGCTTGATTCTCTTAGGCTGACGCCGCAACGTCAGTATTGCTCGTGTGGGATAGGCTGCAGGATTAGACTGCATTTTGAAATCTACTTGGCGTTAGGCACCTATCAAATCATGCAGCCGCGTATAGTCAGTTTTATGCTTGTAGCTCTCCTTGCGCTGGGTGACTGCGCCGCATTTCCGCGCTCATCGCATACTCCACAGCTATCTGAACGTGAAGTGCTGGCAATTGCTAAACATGCAGCCGAAGCGTCTGGCTATAATCTATCCCGGTATCACGCGCCAGAAGCGCACTGCGAGTACGTTCACAAAGACCGGACATGGTCAGTCTCCCACGAAGGCATCAAGCCAGAGTTTGGGAATGTCTTTTTTTGTAATCGTCAACGACAATACGCGCGTGACAGAAATAGAACGAGGCCTATAAAGAGTGCCTAACCATTCGTTCAAGGCGGACGGCTTCGCCACCGCTTAACTCCAGCGTTAGACCGGGATCGACGATGATTTACGTGCTGAAGGCTTTACTGTTCGCTTCGCTTGCAATTGCGGTTAGCGTGGCTGATGCCAATTCCACCGTTCCAACTCACTGCAAACCGGGTGAGGTTTCTATTGTTGACGCATGGATGGGAAAGACAGTCCCTACGAGTGCTGGCTGGGTAAATTCGCGCGCCGGCAAGTTTGTTTCTCTGTGTGCCGACAGAACGACGGAACCATTTGGAATGGTAGTGTACAGATATGGAAGCTCTGAAAAGATTGATCTAACTGTCTTGGCGACACGGGAAAAACCCTTCGGAATATTCAGTCGCGGAACCACGCCCCATACTGGCGATGATTTGGTATATTTTACCCGCGACGGATATACCTACTACATTGCTATAGCGACAGGTATGGGCTCGGGCGTTTTTCTGCATATTTACAGGGGAGATAAACTCATTTCATCCCATTTTTCAGGAAACACCAAAGGGTCGGACTATACGATAGGGCCTGCGGAAATAAACTTTCATGATCAGGGTAAATCTGGGTTGTTTTCTTATAAAGAGCCTCCTAACTCATTTTAGAGGGTGGTTCGCGTCCGACATCTCGTTCGAGGCGGACGGCTTCGCCGCCGCTTAACTCCAGCGTTAGGCGGCATGAAATGAACTTCAGCGATCTGGAAAAGGCAGCACTGCAACTCAACGAGCTTTACGAGCAGCTTGAGGTCAAGAGATGGGGTCGCGTCTGGACCACTCAGGAGCTTGCGCTCGGCTTCGTGGGGGATGTCGGCGACTTGGCAAAGCTGGTCCAGGCGCACACGGGTGTCCGCACAATCGCCGACTGTCATGCCAAACTCGGCCACGAGCTGTCTGATTGCCTGTGGTCGATTCTTGTCCTGGCAAACAAATGCGGAATCGATCTGCAGGCAGAGTTTGTCAGAAACACCAGAGAGATCTCAGAGTACGTCTCTGGCGAGCTAGCGAAGTAGTCGGCAGCCGCCCAACAATTCGTCCGAGCCGACGCCGCTTCGCGGCGCGCTTAACTCCAACGTTGTGTGCCAAACACCCAGGATCAAACATGCAGATGTCGGGCATCCCGTTCGGCACGACTGATTGGTCGACGGTCGAACGGACTGAACACAAGGGCGCAAGCGGCATCGCCTACTGGCGAACCCAGCAACTTGGGAGCCTCCGCGTTCGGATGGTCGAGTACACGCCTGGCTACTTCGCGGATCACTGGTGCGTGAAGGGGCATGTACTTCTGTGTGTCGATGGGGAACTGCACACCGAACTGGAAGACGGGCGCAAGTTCACGCTGACTGCTGGCATGAGTTATCAGGTTGCCGACAACGCGGAACCGCACCGGTCGTTCACCGACGTCGGGGCAATGCTGTTCATTGTCGACTGAAGGCCGAGCGCACACCCTTCCTTCGAGCGGACTCACGCCATGACGCCCATGACCCTCATCCGCCCCTTCCAGGAAACCGACTGGCCTGCCGTGTGGTCGATCCTGCACGCGACCTTCCAGTCCGGCGACACTCTCGCCAACTCCCCGCACAGCACCGAGGCTGAAACATGCCAGGCCTGGGTGGCGCTGCCGGCCGCGACCTTCGTGGCCTGTTCGCCCGACGGACGGGTGGTGGGCAGCTATATCCTCAAGCCGAACCAGCCGGGTCTGGGCGGGCACGTCTGCAATGCTGGCTACGTCGTCGCTGCCGACGCGCAGGGCCAGGGCATTGCCTCGACGATGTGCGAGCACTCGCAAGCTCAGGCGTTGTCGATGGGCTTTCTGGCGATGCAGTTCAACCTGGTGGTATCGACCAACGAACGCGCCGTTCGACTGTGGAAGCGACTCGGCTTCACCGTGGTCGGCACGCTGCCGCGGGCGTTCCGGCACCAGCGCCTTGGCTTCGTCGATGCCCTGGTCATGTTCAAGGAGCTGGCAGGTTGACCGTTCCATCGTCGCAGCTTCCTGCGGCCTGCGCGTCAACTGGTAAACGTGCGGACTTATGCATCGGTTTAACTTCGCTGCGTGCAGGCTGGAAAGTAGACCCGATGTCCGGCATGTTGCAGGCTCACACATGCCGCCGCCTCGGCTGCACCACGCGCCGCGCCAATGACGGCGTCCGCCAGCCCCATGGAGAGAACAACCGCTATGCCGACACCCCGCTCGGATGCCCTGGTCTTTTTCGGCGCCACTGGCGACCTGGCCTACAAGCAGATCTTCCCCGCGCTGCAGGCGATGATGCTGCGCGACGGGCTGGACCTGCCGATCATCGGCGTGGCGCATTCCGGCTGGAGCGTGGAGCAGCTGCGCCAGCGTGCGCATGACAGCCTGGCGCAGGCGGCGAAAAATCACGGCGGCGACGTCGATGAGGCCGCTTTTGCGAAGTTCTCGGCGCGCCTGCAGTACGTCGATGGCGACTACAACGATCCGGCCACGTTCACCCACTTGAAGCAGGTGCTGGGCAGCGCCAAGGCGCCGCTGCATTACCTGGCGATACCGCCAAGCCTGTTCGGCGTGGTGGTGAAGAACCTGCAGCAGGCCGGCTGTGCCGACAACGCGCGGGTGGTGGTGGAGAAACCGTTCGGTCGCGACCTGGCTTCGGCACAGGCGCTCAATCGCACGCTGCACGAGGTGTTCCCGGAGTCCGCGATCTTCCGCATCGACCACTACCTGGGCAAGGAGCCGGTGCAGAACCTGCTGTATTTCCGCTTCGCCAACACCGTGCTGGAGCCGGTGTGGAACAACCGCTATGTCGACAGCGTGCAGATCACCATGGCCGAGCAGTTCGGCGTGGATGGTCGTGGCAGCTTCTACGAGGGCGTCGGCGCGATCCGCGACGTGCTGCAGAACCACCTGCTGCAGGTGACCTCGCTGCTGGCGATGGATGCGCCGATCGGCAACGACCCGGTCTCGCTCAATGCGGAGAAGCTGCGACTGTTCCGCGCGATGCGCCCGCTCGATCCGGCCGAAGTGGTGCGTGGCCAGTTCAGCGGCTATCGCAAGGTCGACGGCGTGGCGCCGGATTCCAACGTGGAGACCTTCGTGGCGCTGTGCCTGCACATCGACACCTGGCGCTGGGCCGGCGTGCCGTTCTATATCCGCGCCGGCAAGAACCTGCCGATCACCACCACCGAGGTGATGGTGGACATGAAGGCGCCGCCACTGTCGGTGTTCGACGAAATCGGCGCGCCACAATCGAACTACTTCCGCTTCCGGCTCAGCCCCGAGGTGATCATTGCCGAGGGCATGCGGGTGAAGAAACCCGGCGAGGCGATGCAGGGCGAACCGGTGGAACTGGTGGCGCGACATCGTGCGGAGCCGGAGAAGCCGCCGTACGAACGGCTGCTCGCCGACGCGATCCGCGGCGACAACGCGCTGTTCACCAGCGACGAATGCGTCGAGGCCGCGTGGGCGGTGGTCGATCGCGTACTGCAACATCCGGGAGGCGTGAGCTTCTACGAACCGGGCAGCTGGGGGCCGGCCGAGGCCGCGAAGATCGTCAGCAGTGCCGAGGGCTGGCACGACCCGCAAGCCGAGGCGAGCGAACCATGTTGAGCAGCCACACTCCCGCCACCGCATCGGTGGCCGCTTCGTTGGTATTCCTGCTCGATGTCGACAACACCCTGCTCGACAACGACCGCTTCGGCGCCGATCTGGGCGACACGCTGGAGCACGCGTTCGGCGCGACCGAGCGCGAGCGCTACTGGGCGATCTACGGACAGCTGCGCGACGAGCTGGGCTATGCCGATTACCTGGGCGCCTTGCAGCGCTTCCGCGTCGGCCTCGACAACGAGCCATCGCTGCTGCAGATGTCGAAGTACCTGCTGGACTATCCGTTCGCCGACCGGCTGTACCCGCACGCGCTGGAAACCGTCGCCCACCTGCGCACGCTGGGCCCGACGGTCATCCTGTCCGACGGCGACGTGGTGTTCCAGCCGCGCAAGATCCAGCACGCCGGGCTGTGGGACGCGCTGCGCGGCGAGGTGCTGATCTATGTGCACAAACAGCAGATGCTGGTGGCCATGCAGCAGCGTCACCCGGCCGCGCACTACGTGATGGTTGACGACAAGCCGCAGATCCTCGCCGACATGAAACAGCGCATGGGCCACAAGCTGACCACGGTGTTCGTGGAACAGGGCCACTACGCCGCGCAGGCGCCGGAAGGCGTGCGCGCGGCAGCCGATATCCGCATCGCGTGCATCGGTGATCTGCGCGAGCGTAAGCTTGCTGATTTCCTGCCCGACGCGCCCGTCATCAACCTTCCGGCAGACTGAAACATCCCGCCTCGAATCGAACTGAAGTCATGGAGCAAGCATGAAAGCGACCCGTCAACTGCACGAACTCGGCCAGAGCCTGTGGCTGGACAACATCACCCGTACCCTGCTCGACGACGGCACGCTGGCGCGCTACATCGCCGAGGATTCGGTCACCGGGCTGACCTCGAACCCGAGCATCTTCGACGCCGCGATCGGCGACGGCGATGCCTACGACGCCGGCGTGCACGCCAAGACCCTGGCCGGCCTGTCGGGCGAGGAACTGTTCACCGAGCTGGCGCTCGAGGACCTGCGCCGCGCCGCCGACCTGTTCCGGCCGATCTTCGATGCCACCGATCGCATCGACGGCTGGGTCTCGATGGAAGTCTCGCCGCTGCTGGCCGCCGACACTGCCGGCTCGATCGCGGCGGCGAAACAGATCCACAGCCAGGGACAACGCGACAACCTGTTCGTGAAGATTCCCGGCACGCCCGAAGGCATTCCGGCGATCGAGGAAGCGATCTTCCTCGGCATCCCGATCAACGTCACCCTGCTGTTCTCCTGCGCGCAGTACGTGGCCGTCGCCGAGGCCTACATGCGCGGCATCGAGCGGCGCATCGCGGCCGGACTCGGTTCGCGCGTAGGCTCGGTCGCCTCGCTGTTCATCAGCCGCTGGGACGTGGCCAGCAACCCGCGGCTGCCGGCCGAACTGCACAACAAGCTCGGCATCGCGGTGGGTCAGCAGACTTACCGCGCTTATCGCGAACTGCTCGCCTCGCCACGCTGGCAGAAACTTGAAGCCGCCGGCGCACAACCGCAGCGCCTGTTGTGGGCCAGCACCGGCACCAAGGACCCGTCCGCACCCGACACGCTGTACATCAGCGCGTTCGCCGCGCCCGACACCATCGACACGATGCCGGAGAAGACCCTGCTTGCGTTCGCCGACCACGGCCAGTTGCACGGCGTGATGGCGACCGATGGCGGCGACGCCGATGCCACGCTGGCGCAGATCGGCAAGGCGGGCGTCGATATCGACGCGCTGGCGCTGAAGCTGCAGCAGGACGGTGCAGCGGCGTTCGTCAAATCCTGGCATCAGCTGCTGCAGCGGATTGCCGACAAGGCCAGCGCGCTGGCCGACAAATCGAAAGGACCCGCGCTGCGATGAGTCGCCCTGATCCCACCCAAGCTGGTCTCACCACCCTGCCGCAGTGGCAGGCGCTGCAACAGCACTTCGCCGCCATCGGCCCACTGCAGCTGCGCGAACTGTTCGCGGCTGATCCGCAGCGCGGCGAACGGCTCGTCATCGAGGACATCGGGCTGTATCTCGATTACTCCAAGCAGCGCGTCGACGCCGACACGCTGCGCCTGCTGCGCGAACTGGCCGTGGCCTGCGCGCTGCCGCAGCGGATCGAGGCGATGTTCCGCGGCGACAAGATCAACAGCACCGAGGGTCGCGCCGTGCTGCATGTGGCCTTGCGCGCGCCGGCGACGGAGAAAATCCTGGTCGATGGCCACGACGTGGTGCCGGATGTACATGAAGTGCTCGATCGCATGGCCGCGTTTTCCGAACGCGTGCGCAGCGGCGCGTGGCTGGGCCATACCGGCAAGCGCATCCGCAATGTGATCAGCATCGGCATCGGCGGCTCCGACCTCGGCCCGGTGATGGCGTATGAGGCGCTGCGCGATTACAGCCGTCGCGACATGACATTCCGCTTCGTCTCGAACGTGGATAGCACCGACTTCGCCGAAGCCGTGCGCGATCTGGATGCAGCCGAGACCCTGTTCATCGTCTGCTCGAAGACGTTCACCACGCTGGAAACGCTGAGCAATGCGCACGCCGCACGTGCATGGAGCGTGGCGGCGCTGGGTGACGAGAAGTCCGTCGCGAAGCACTTCGTCGCCGTCTCCACCAACGCCGATGGCGTGGCGAAGTTCGGCATCGACACTGCGAACATGTTCGGTTTCTGGGACTGGGTCGGTGGGCGCTATTCGATGGATTCGTCGATCGGCCTTTCGACCATGCTGGCGATCGGCGCGGACGGCTTCCGCGAGATGCTGGCCGGCTTCCATGCGATGGACGAGCATTTCCGCCATGCGCCGCTGGAAAAGAATCTGCCCGTCCTGATGGGCATGTTGGCAGTCTGGAACAACAACTTCCTCGACGCCGCCACCGTGGCCGTGCTGCCGTACGAGCAATACCTGAAGCGCTTCCCTGCTTACCTGCAGCAGTTGACGATGGAGAGCAACGGCAAGCACGTGACGCTCGACGGCGCGACGGTCGACTACAACACCGGCCCGATCTACTGGGGCGAACCGGGCACCAACGGCCAGCATTCGTTCTACCAGCTGATCCATCAGGGCACGCGCATCGTGCCGTGCGACTTCATCGGCTTCGGCCAGACGCTGAATCCGCTGCCGGCGCAGGGCGGTGGCGACCAGCACGACCTGCTGATGGCGAACCTGATCGCGCAGGGCGAGGCGCTGGCATTCGGCAAGACCGCCGGCGAAGTGCGCGCCGAAGGCACGCCCGAGGCGCTGGTGCCGCACCGCATGTTCGAGGGCAACCGGCCCAGCACGACCATCCTCGCCGCGAAACTCACCCCGCACATCCTCGGCACGCTGATCGCGCTGTACGAGCACAGCGTATTCGTGCAGGGCGTGATCTGGGACATCGACTCGTTCGACCAGTGGGGCGTGGAGCTGGGCAAGCAGCTGGCCAAGACCACCATCGCCGAACTCGTCGCCGCGCACGAGCCGAAGCTCGCCCACGACAGTTCGACCAATGCCTTGATCCGCCGCTACCGGCAGCTGCGCGACGATGCCATTTCAGGAAAAGCATGAGTCAGAAAATCAGTCCACTCGCCGGCAAGCCGGCACCGGCGTCGATCCTGGTCGACATCCCGAAGCTGCTCGCGGCCTATAGCGATCTGAAGCCCGATCCGTCGGTGGCCGCGCAGCGCGTGGCGTTCGGCACCTCCGGCCATCGTGGCAGCTCGTTCGAGCGCAGTTTCAACGAGTGGCACATCCTGGCGATCAGCCAGGCGATCTGCGAGTACCGCAAGTCGAAAGGCATCGATGGACCGCTGTTCATCGGCGCGGATACGCATGCGCTGTCGCAGCCCGCGTTCGAGAACGCGCTGGAAGTGCTGGCCGCGAACGGTGTGCAGACGATGATCTCCACCGGCGGCGAGTTCACCCCGACGCCGGCGATCTCGCACGCGATCCTGGTCTACAACAAAGGCCGCACCAGCGGTCTGGCCGACGGCATCGTGATCACGCCGTCGCACAATCCGCCGGACAACGGCGGCTTCAAGTACAACACGCCGAACGGCGGCCCGGCCGATACCGACATCACCGGCTGGGTGCAGAACCGCGCGAATGCGCTGCTCGAAGCCGGCCTGAAAGATGTGAAGCGGATACCGTTCGCGCAGGCGCGCCAGGCCGCCACGACGCACGAGCACGATTACCTCAACACGTATGTCGCCGACCTTGCCAATATCATCGACTTCGATGTGATCCGCGGCGCCCGCGTGCACATGGGCGTCGATCCGCTGGGTGGCGCCGGCGTGCATTACTGGGCGCCGATCGCGGAGCGCTACAAGCTCGATCTCACCGTGGTCAGCACCGTGGTCGATCCGCAATTCGCCTTCATGAGCGTGGACTGGGACGGCAAGATCCGCATGGATCCGTCGTCGAAGTACGCGATGCAGCGGCTGATCGGATTGAAGGACACCTACGACGTCGCGTTCGCCTGCGACACCGACCACGACCGCCACGGCATCGTCACCCGCAGCAACGGGCTGATGGAACCGAACCATTATTTGTCGGTGCTGATCGATTACCTGTACCAGCATCGGCCGCAGTGGAGCGCGAATGCCGCGGTCGGCAAGACCGTGGTCACCACCGCGCTGATCGACCGCGTGGTGAAGCGGATCGGGCGCAAGCTGTACGAAGTGCCGGTCGGCTTCAAGTGGTTTTCCGAAGGCCTGTTCGATGGCTCGCTCGGCTTCGGCTGCGAGGAGAGCGCCGGTGCGTCGCTGCTGCGCCGCGACGGCTCGGTCTGGACCACCGACAAGGACGGCCTGGTGCCGGCGCTGCTGTCGGCCGAGATCACCGCGCGGCAGGGCAAGGACCCGGGCGCGTTGTTCGCGCAGCTGACCGACGCACTCGGCAAGCCGTTCGCCGATCGCGTCGAGGCCGCCGCCACGCCCGCGCAGAAAGCCAGGCTCGCGAAGCTTTCGCCCGATCAATTGAAGAGCAACCAGCTCGCCGGCGAGAAGATCTCGCATGTGCTGGACAAGGCGCCAGGCAACGGCGCCGCGATCGGCGGCATCAAGGTCGTCGCCGCCAGCGGCTGGTTCGCCGCGCGGCCGTCCGGCACCGAGGCGATCTACAAGATCTACGCGGAAAGCTTCAAGAGCGAAGACCACCTGCAGAGTCTGCTGAAGGAAGCCCAGAGCATCGTCGACGCCGCGCTCGCCTGAGTCGCGCGTTCATCCACTCCACGTCACCGAAGGCACCATCATGTCCAATGCACTCGACCAGCAATGCATCAACACGCTTCGCTTCCTGTCGGTGGACATGGTGCAGAAGGCCAACAGCGGGCATCCCGGCCTGCCGCTCGGCGCCGCGCCGATGGCGTATACGCTGTGGACGAAGCAGCTGAAGCATCACCCGGCCAATCCGCACTGGCCCGACCGCGACCGCTTCGTGCTGTCCGCCGGCCACGGCTCGGCGCTGCTGTACAGCCTGTTGCACGTGACTGGCTACGCGCTGTCGCTGGATGACATCAAGCAGTTCCGCCAGTGGGGCAGCAAGGCACCCGGGCATCCCGAATACGGCCATACGCCCGGCGTCGAAGTGACCACCGGGCCGCTCGGCCAGGGCCTGGCTAATGCGGTCGGCATGGCCATCGGCGAAGCACATCTGGCCGCACGCTACAACCGCGATGGCCATGATGTGATCGACCACCGCACCTGGGCCATCGTCAGCGACGGCGACCTGATGGAAGGCGTCGCCAGCGAAGCCGCGTCACTGGCCGGGCATCTGAAACTCGGCAAGCTGGTCTGCCTGTACGACGACAACTACGTCACCCTCGCCGCCGGCACCGACATCACCTTCTCCGAGGATCGCGCCAGACGCTTCGAGGCGTATGGCTGGCAGACCATCCACGTGGCCGACGGCAACGACGTGGACGCGATCGGCGCTGCGCTGGAGGCCGCCCGCGCCGACACCACGCGACCGTCGCTGATCCTGGTGCGCACGCATATCGGTTTCGGCTCGCCCGAGCAGGACAGCTTCAAGGCCCACGGCTCGCCGCTCGGCGTCGAGGACACCAGGAAGACCAAGCAGAATCTCGGCTGGCCGCTCGAACCCGACTTCCTGATCCCGGAACCGGCGCTGGCGCATTTCCGCGAAGCATTGGACCAGGGCGCCAAAGTCGAGGCCGAATGGAATGGACGTCTGGACGCCTATGCCAAGGCGTTCCCCGAGCTCGCGAAAGAACTGCAGGGTCGCCTGCGCGGCGAATTGCCGGCCGGCTGGGACGCGGACATTCCCGTGTTCCCCGCCGATGCCAAGGGCATCGCCACCCGCGTCGCCAGCGGCAAGGTGATGAATGCGCTCGCGCCGAAACTGCCGGCACTGTTCGGCGGCTCGGCGGATCTCGACTCGTCGACCCATACCAACCTGAAGGGACTCGGCGACTTCAACCCGACCGCCACGCCGGGACAGGACACGCAAGGTTCCGACAGCGCCGGCTGGAGCCACGCTGGCCGCAACCTGCACTTCGGCGTGCGCGAACACGCGATGGGCGCGATCACCAATGGGCTGGCCGTGCATGGCGGCTTCCTGCCCTACGGCTCGACCTTCCTGATCTTCTCCGACTACATGCGCCCGGCGATCCGTCTCGCCGCGCTGATGGGCGTGCACGTGGTACACGTGTTCACCCACGACAGCATCGCGCTGGGCGAGGACGGCCCCACCCACCAGCCGGTGGAACAGCTGGCCAGCCTGCGTGCAATCCCCAACCTCACCGTGATCCGCCCCGCCGATGCGAACGAAACGGCGGTGGCATGGAAGGTGGCGGTGGCATCGGAAAAGCATCCGGTGCTGCTGGCACTGACCCGGCAGGATCTGCCCACGCTCGACCGCGCCCGTTACGCCAGTGCGGACGGCGTGCGCCATGGTGCCTATGTGCTGAGCGACGCGAAGGACGGCAAGCCGTCACTGATCCTGATCGCCAGCGGCTCCGAAGTTGCCCTGATCCTCGCCGCCGCCGACCAGCTGCAGGCCGAAGGCATCGCCGTGCGCTGTGTGTCGATGCCGAGCTGGGAACTGTACGACGCGCAGCCGCAGAGCTACCGCGATCAGGTACTGCCGCCGAACGTCTCCGCGCGACTCGCGGTGGAACTGGGTGTCTCGCAGGGCTGGGATCGCTACGTCGGCGCCCAGGGCGACATGCTCGGCATCGACCGCTTCGGCGCCTCCGCGCCGGCCAGCGTGTTGTTGCGCGAATACGGCTTCACCGTCGACAACGTGGTGAAACGGGCTCACGCCTTGCTCGGGCGCTGAACATCCGCCACGACAGCCAGCGTGCCGGGCAAGCGGCCCGGTACCTCTGGCTGCCGAAGTACTCCGCTCGTAGCGGCTGGAGTGGCCGCGGGCAAGGCCTGATCCGGACCCCAAGCGGTTTGGCCGCATATATGTCCATAACATATATCTGAACTGTTCGGTGTGTTATTGTCCCGGCCGGCCTCCCCCTGCCCGGGTCACTCCCTTGTCCAGTCTCCTGTCCGATTCGAAGCCCGCCTTGCTTGCCGGCACCGCTCGCGCCCTCGCGTTGCTGGCGGGCCTGTCCGTCGCCGGTTGTGCGGTCGGTCCCGACTACCATCGCCCGGACGCGCCGCCGGTGGATCGCTATACGGTGCAACCATTGCCTGCCGCCACCATCACCGCCAAAGCCGCCGACGGCGATGCACAGCGCTTTCTGCAGGGTCGCGACGTGCCCGCGCGCTGGTGGACGACGTTCGACAACGCCGAGCTGACCCGTCGGGTGAACACCGCACTCGCGCACAGTCCGTCGATTGCCTCGGCCCAGGCCGCCTTGCGCCAGGCCCAGGAGAACGCCGGCGCAGCACGCGGCGGCCTGTTTCCGTCGGCGGATCTGGGCGCTGGCGCCACCCGCCAGAAGCTGTCGGCTGCACAAGCGGGCACAAGCGGCGCCGTGGGCCCATACACGGTGTACAACGCCACGGTCAGTGTCGGCTACACCATGGATCTGTTCGGTGGCGTGCGCCGCGGGATCGAGGCGCAGTTGGCCCAGGCGGACTATCAGCAGGCGCAACTCGACACCACGTATCTGGCGCTGACCGCCAACGTGGTCACCACGTCGCTGCAGGAAGCGTCGTTGCGCGAGCAGGTGCGGGCGACCGAACAGATCGTCGACATGCAGCGGGAGAGCCTGGACATCGCCGAGAAGCAGCTGAAGATCGGCGCGAAGTCGCTGTCCGACACGCTGGCGGTGCGCTCGCAACTGGCAGCCACCGAGGCAACCTTGCCACCGCTGCGCGCGCAGCTCGCCGCGACCCGCAACCAGCTGGCCAGCTATCTCGGCACCACGCCGGCGCAACTGCAACTGGAGCCGCTGACGCTGGACGCGATCACCTTGCCAGCGGATATCCCGGTCAGCCTGCCGTCCAGCCTGGTCGAGCAGCGCCCGGACATCCGCGCCGCATCGGCGCAGCTGCATGCGGCCTCGGCCCAGGTCGGCGTCGCCACCGCGGCGATGCTGCCGCAGATCACGCTGTCCGGCAGCGCCGGATCGCAGGCGCTGCGGGCCGGCGACCTGTTCTCCGCCGGTACCGGTGCCTGGTCGCTGGGTCTCGGCCTGACCCAGCCGTTGTTCCATGGCGGTGAACTGCGGCACAAGAAGCGTGCTGCCGAAGCCGGCATGGACAAGGCGGTGGCGGACTGGCAGCAGACTGTGCTGAACGCGTTCCAGAACGTCGCCGATGCGCTGCAGGCCTTGCAATACGACGCGCAGGGTCTGGCCGCGCAAGCCATCGCCGATAGCACCGCGTCGCAGCAGGTTGGCCTCGCCCGTCAGCAATTCCGGCTCGGTGCGACCGGCTATCTCAACCTGCTCGAGGCCGAACGCAGCTATCAGCAGGCGCGTATCGGACTGATCCGGGCGCGCAGCGCACGGCTGGCCGATACCGCCGCGCTGTATGCCGCACTCGGTGGCGGCTGGCGCAGCGACACCCAGGTAGCCAGCCAGAAGCCATAGCTCTATCACCGAGTGCGGACAGGATGTCCGCTTTTTGACTTTCGCGATCGTGGATGATCGCAATAACCCGAGGAGTTCGCGCATGCCCACGCGCGTCGACAAGAAACCCAGCACCACCAAGCGCATGATCTGGATGATCGTCGGGGTGCTGCTGCTGATCGCGCTGATCGCCGGCATCAAGGTGTTGCTGGTGGTCCGCATGATCCACGGCATGCCGAAGCCGGCGCCGTTCACGGTCAGCACCACCACCGCCAAAGAACAGCCGTGGCAACCGTCGCTGAGTGCGGTCGGCACGCTGCGCGCGGCAAGAGGTGCGGATCTGGCGATGGATGTGGCCGGCCTGGTCATCGGGGTCAACCTGGAATCGGGCCAGGATGTGAAGCAGGACCAGGTGCTGGTGCAGCTGCGTGACGGCGACGACGTGGCCCAGCTGCAGCAGTTCGAGGCGGCGGCCCAGCTGTCGCAGCTCACCTTCGAGCGGGCGCGCGAGCAACTCGCGGCGCAGGCGATCAGCAAGGCCGATTACGACGCCGCCGCGGCCGATCTCAAGGCGAAGCAGGCCGCGGTGGCGCAGCAGAAAGTGGTTGTGGCCAAGAAGCAGCTGCGCGCGCCGTTTGCCGGCCGCGCCGGCATCATCACCATCAGCCCCGGCGCCTACCTCAGCGCCGGCACCGCGGTGGTGACGTTGCAGCAGCTTGATCCGCTGCTGGTCGATTTCTACGTGCCACAAAGCGAACTGGGTCGATTGCAGGTGGGCCAGGCGGTGAACCTGAAGCTGGATGCGTATGCCGGCCGCACTTTCACCGGCAAGCTCAGCGCGATCAATCCCAAGGTCGATCTCGGCACGCGCAACGTGCAGATCGAGGCGACCGTGCCCAACCACGACAAGGCACTCACCCCCGGCATGTTCGCCAAGGTCAGCGTCGATGCCGGCACTCAGCAGCAGCAGCTGACTCTGCCGCAGGCGGCGATCGTCTACAACCCGTATGGCGACACCGTGTACGTAGTGCAGCCGTCCAAAGGCAAGGACGACAAGGGCCAGCCGCTGCCACCCACCGTGAAGCAGACCTTTGTCACGGTGGGCGACACCCGCGGCGACCAGGTGGCGATCGTCAAGGGTATCGACGCCGGTACGGTGGTCGTGACCAGTGGCCAGATCAAGCTGAAGAACGACGCGCCGATCGCGATCGACAACAGCGTGCAGCCGGCCGACAGCGCCCATCCTGCGCCGCAGGAGCACTGAGCGAACGCCATGAAATTCACCGACCTGTTCATCAACAAGCCGGTGCTGGCGATCGTCGTCAGCCTGCTGATCCTGGTGCTGGGCGTGAAGGCTGTCAGCAGCCTGACCGTGCGCCAGTACCCCAAGACCGAGAATGCCACGGTCACCGTCAGCACCGCGTACTACGGTGCCGATGCGCAGACCATGGCCGGCTTTGTCACCCAGCCACTGGAGCAGGCGATCTCGCAGGCGCAGGGTATCGACTACCTGTCCTCCAGCAGCGTGCAGGGCGTGTCGACCATCACCGCGACCTTGCGCCTGAATTACGACGCCAACCGCGCACTGACCGAGATCACCACCCAGGTGAATTCGGTGAAGAACCAGCTGCCGCCGCAGGCGCAGCAGCCGGTGCTGAACGTGCAGACCGGCGAGACGATCGACGCGATGTACATGGGCTTCTACAGCGATG
>DAHUXL010000257.1 GCA_027307195.1 Rhodanobacter sp.
GAGCAGAATGACCGGCAAGTCCGCATGGCGCTCGCGGATCGCCCGGAACAGCGCCACGCCCTCCTCGCCCGAGGTGGTATCGGCGGTGAAGTTCATGTCCTGGATCACCACGTCGACCGCCTCACGCTCCAGCAGCGCCAGACCTTCGTCGGGCGTCAGCGCAACCAGCGGGCGGATTTCGTGCAACGACAGCGCCAGCGAAAGGGCCTCGCCCACGGCCGGGTTGTCGTCGATGATCAGTACGGTTCGCATCTTTCTTCTGCACATGCGGACATGGATGCCGCTCCAGCCATAAAGGTTGCCATGACTATCGACATGCGTATACCCAAGAACTCACTATTCTCGACATTCATATCGACCTCGTCGCCACCACCGGCGGCACCGCCGCCGCGCGCAGCGCGGGGCCGAGTACGGCGAGCTGGCCCAGCCCCCACAGCACCAACGCACCGATCGACAGATAGTACAGAGGCAGTCGCGGGAGTTCGTAGTGCTGCATCAGCAGCAAGTTGAGCCCGCATGCCATGACCATGCCAAGCACAATGCCGCCGCTGACGATCAGGAAATTCTCGATCTGGAAGTAGTGCAAGATGTCGCCGCGCGTCGCACCGATGGCGCGACGGATGCCGATCTGACGGGTGCGCTGCTGCACCCAGAAATTGGCAAGGCCGGCGATGCCCAACGCGGTGACAAAAAACAGCCCCATAGCCGAGGCCAGCAGTAAGCCGATCATGGTGGTGTCACGCTGAAAATAGGTGTCGCGCATTTGCGTATAAGTGCGAACGCTTTTGGCCGGAATGATCCGTTGCGGGTTCACCTTGTTGAGTACGGCCACGGCGCCTTCGAGCACACGTTCGCTGTCTCGCGGCGCACTACGCAAGAGATAGGTGACGTTATTGCCATTGGGCAACTGTGGCCACAGCATGGTGAACTGGTTGATGCCTGCGTCGCGCAAATACGGACGCAGCAAGGTATCCACAATGCCTACGATACGGACGGGGGTATCCGAACCGTTGTAAAGGCTCTTACCCAGTGCTTGCGCACCGGGGTAAAGACGTTTGGCCAGCTCGCGGCTGATGATGGCTGTGCTGATATCGCCCGTCTTGTAGTCCTCGGGCAGGAAGTCACGCCCGGCAATCAACTTCAAACCGAGTGCGGCGAGTTCGCCGGACGAGCCGGCCAACGTCGCGAACTGGACGCAGGTGGATTGACCGTCCAGCGAATTCGCCTTGATGGCAGCCTCCAGGGCCTCGCTACTGCCACAGGCACCGGTTGAACTTTCGCTGCCACCCAAAGGCAAGGTGTCCACCGCGACGGCTGAGGTCACTCCCGGTATGCCGCGTAGCGCGGCCAGATCTTCCGCATGGTGCACCCATGGATTCGCGTCGGCCTTGACGCCCTGACTATCGAGCACCGACAAGGACGCTTCATCAACACCACTGTCGATGTGCACTTCGCTCCATCGATTGACGACCATGAAAGCCACGTTGCAGACGATGGCGCAAGTCAACGCGACCTGCAGCATCAACAACGTGGTGGTGAGGCGGTGATGGCGCAGGCTCGCAAGTATGGGCTGGAGCGGAAGGTTCATCACGGGCCTCACAAGGTTTTCAACTGAAGAGCCGGCGCGATATGGCAGGCGCGCCATGCGGGCAGCAGCCCGGCCAGCACGCTGGCCACCACGGCCAGCGCAAAGGTACTCAACAGCATGGCCGTATCCATCTGCGCCAACTGCGAATACTCGTCAGGCCGACGACGAATACCCCACAGACCCAGCTGCGCCAACAGCAAACCCAAGCCACCACCCACCAAACCGATCAAGACCGACTCCACGCCGAACTGCATAAAAATGTCCCGTCTTTGCGCACCCAGCGCGCGGCGCACACTCACTTCGCCGCTGCGGCGAAGAAATTTCGCCAGCAGCAAGGCCACGATATTGACCATGCAAACCATCAGAAAACCCAGCGCCAGCCAACTCTGCAATCGCAGATCATCGGGCACAAGGTGAAGCGTGATCAGGCGTTCCCTCAAACTGTCGAGTCGCGCACTATCGGCGGGTCGCTCGTAGACGCCCAATGCCTTTTGCTGGGCCGAATAATCGAACAGAAAACGGCTGTACGCAGCGACTTGGGCCGGCTTGTCCAACTGCACCCAGAACTGCAGCCAGGTGACGCTCGATGCCGTTAGATCACCGCTGAACTTCTGCCAGGAAGAAACATTGCCACTGGTATCGAGCTTCAAATCCAAGGCAGTCCCCAGCGGCAGAAAGAACTGGTCGGACTCGCCGAACTTACGCGCAGCGGCGTCAGCATAAAATTTCGGCTGCGGCATCCAGGGTGCGGTGACGCCGATGACACGGAATGTGTGCTCTCCCAGCTGCACCATGCGACCCACACTGTCGTTGGTGCCAAACAAGGTTCGACTCAGCGCTTCACTCAGCACCACCACGCGCGAACGGGCGGCGTCCTCCGTGGCGGCCCAGGCATGGCCCTGAACAAAGCGCAGCCCAAACATCGTGAAAAAATCCGCCGTGGTGTAACGCCCGTCGATGGTGAAGGGGTTCGCGCCCGCTTTTTCCGGCTGCACCACCAGATTGCCACCCGCCATGGCCGCCTGCCGCGTGCCACGATGCGCCGCCAGCAAGGCCATCGCGTCGGGCCAGGTCATATTGTCGGTGGGATCAGGACCCATGGCGTTTTTGCGGTGGCTCAGCGGCGTGGGATTCAGGTGCGGATAGAACAGCTGGCCGCTGCGGTCAGGCAATGGGTCGGCCGACATCACGTGCAGCACGGTCAACATCGTCATGCTGGCGCCGATGCCCAGGCCGATCGCCAGCACCATCAACGCCGTGAGGATCGGGTTGCGCCGCAGGCTGCGCAGCGCGAGATCAAAGTAGTAACCGAACATTCCATGTACTCCATTGAATTTCAGACTCGTCTCCCTGACGATAAAACCGTCAATGGAGATGGCTTAAACAGATCGCGTCGCCACCACCGGTGGCACCGCCGCCGCGCGCAGCGCGGGGCCGAGTACGGCGAGCTGGCCGAGCGCCCACAACACCAGCGCGCCGATCGGCAGGTAATGCAGCGGCAGCCGCGGCAGCTCGTAGTGCTGCATCAGCAGCAGGTTCAACGCATAGGCCAGCAGCATGCCCAGCGCAATGCCGCCGCTGACGATCAGGAAGTTCTCGATCTGGAAGTAGTGCAGGATGTCGCGACGCGTGGCGCCGATCGCGCGACGGATGCCGATCTGCCGACGGCGCTGCTGCACCCAGAAACTGGCCAGTCCGACGATGCCGAGCGCAGTCACCAGCAGCAGCGCCACGATCACCCCGACCAGCATGCCGATCATCGCGCGGTCCTTCTGAAATCCCTCGGTGCGAAGGTCGTCAAGAGTCTTG
>DAHUXL010000260.1 GCA_027307195.1 Rhodanobacter sp.
TTGCAAGTTCCAGATATTCGCATCGAAACCGAGCGGCTGATCCTGCGTCCACCCCGGGCGGAGGACTTCGAAGCCTATGCGGCCAACATGGCCGATGCCGAGGCGGCACAGTTCATCGGCGGCCAGCAGTCGCGCGCCGTCGCATGGCGCGGCTTCCTGACCCTGGCGGGTGCCTGGTCGATCCAGGGTTTCGCGATGTTCTCGGTGATCGAGAAAAGCAGCGGCCAGTGGATCGGTCGCCTCGGACCATGGCATCCGGTCGACTGGCCCGGCACCGAGGTGGGCTGGGGCCTGGCACGCGCGGCATGGGGCAACGGCTATGCACTGGAAGGCTGCATCGCGGCCATCGACTGGACCTTTGACCAGCTTGGATGGAGCGAGATGATCCACTCGATCCATCCGGACAACCACGCCTCGCAGGCGCTGGCAAAGCGGCTCGGCTCGACCTGCCGCGGCCCGGGCAAGTTGCCCGCGCCGTATGAGGATTCGCCGACCGAGATTTGGGCACAGACGCGCGAGCAATGGCGTGCGCGGCCACGCTGAGCAAATGACGATGCTGACCATCTACGGGATGCGCGCCTCCGGCAACTGCTACAAGCTGCAATTGCTGCTCGATCAGCTCGGCCGCGAGTACCGCTGGGTTGAGGTGGACAGTGCGCATGGCGCCACCCGCACGTCCGAATACCTGGCGAAGAATCCCAACGGCAAGGTGCCGTTGCTGGAGCTGGAGGATGGCCGCCGGCTGGCCGAATCCGATGCGATCCTTTGTTATCTCGCCGAAGGTACGCCATTTTTGCCGGACGACCGCTGGCTGCGCGCGCAGACGCTGCAATGGCTGTTCTTCGAGCAGTACAGCCATGAGCCATGCATCGCGGTGGCACGCTTCATCCGTGGCTGGCTGCCAGCGGAGCATCCGCGTCAGGCTGAAGTGCCGGCGTTGTTGCAGAAAGGCGTGCAGGTGCTGGCGGTGATGGAGCAGCATCTGGCCGGGCGCGAGTGGTTCGTCGGCGACAGCTACGGCATCGCCGACATCGCGCTGTACGCATACACCCATTGCGCCGGCGATGGCGGCTTCGAACTGGCCGATTTCCCGAATATCCGTGCCTGGCTCGCCCGCGTGCAGGCGCAGCCTGGCCATACCCCGATGCAGCGCTGAAATCGCTCAGCAACCCCACCTTCCACTTTTCGATACCGAGCCCATGTCCATTCCGTTTGCCATCAGCGCCCGCCACAAGGGCTTCAACCGTGCCGAGGTCGTCGACCAGAACTTCATCGAGTACGTGCAGTTGTGGCAGGGTGAGGTGCACGCTGCGCCGCGCGACAGCGAAGCGGTGTTGCCGGGCAGCGCGCTCGACGCGAGCGGTTTCCGCGAGCTGCTCGAATCGCAGCTGATCTCGCGGCACCTCGATCTGATGGCGCGTGTGCTGCGCGTGCAGAACAAGGTGTTCTACACGATCGGCTCCAGTGGTCACGAAGGCAACGCGATGGTGGCGCGGCTCACGCGACACACCGATCCGGCGTTCCTGCATTACCGCAGCGGCGGTTTCATGGCCGAGCGCTTCCGCAAGCTGCCGGGGATGGATGCGGTAATGGATTCGGCACTGAGCTTTGCCGCCAGCAAGGACGATCCGGCTTCCGGTGGTCGCCACAAGGTCTGGGGCAGCAAGCCGCTGTGGGTGCTGCCGCAGACCTCGACGATCGCCTCGCACCTGCCCAAGGCGCTGGGCACGGCGGTGGCGATCGAGCAGGCGCCGCGGATCGGCCATCAGCTGCCGATTCCCGATGACTCGATCACGATCTGCTCGTTCGGCGACGCCTCCAGCAATCACGCCACCGCGCAGACCGCGTTCAACACCGCGGCGTGGACGGCGTACCAGAAGCTGCCGGCGCCGGTGCTGTTCGTGTGCGAGGACAACGGCATCGGCATCTCGGTGAAGACGCCGAGCGGCTGGGTCGCCAGCAATTTCCAGCATCGTTCCAATCTGGATTATTTCTTCGCCGATGGCCTTGACTTGGCCGAGGGTTACGCGCAGGTGCAGCGTGCGGTGGAGCATTGCCGCACGACGCGCCGGCCGACCTTCCTGCATCTGAAGACCACTCGGGTGATGGGTCATGCCGGTACCGATTTCGAGATCGAATGGCGCAGCATCGAGGAGCTGTTCGCAGTCGAGGCGAGCGACCCGCTGCTGCGCTCGGCCGGCATTGCGCTGGAGTCCGGGTTGTACTCGAAGGACGAGCTGCTGAATCTTTACGAGGCGACCCGCAAGCGCTGCTTCGCCGCTGCTGAAGATGCAGACTCGCGCCATCGGCTGACCTCGCTCGCCGACGTAATGAAGCCGCTGGCGCCGTACACGCCGGCTGCAGTGAAGGTCGAGGCTACACGTGCGGATTACGCCGAGAAGCGCCTCGCCGTATTCGGCGGCGAAGCGAAGCTGCCGGAGAATCTGCCGCCGCGGCATCTGGCCATCCAGATCGGCCAGGCCCTGCACGACCTGCTGGCGAAGTATCCGCAGGCGTTGCTGTTCGGCGAGGACGTGGCGCAGAAGGGTGGCGTGTATACCGTCACCAAGGGCCTCAACAAGACGTTCAAGGGCAGCCGCGTGTTCAACACGCTGCTGGATGAGACGATGATCCTCGGCCTCGCCCAGGGCTACGCCAACATGGGCATGCTGCCGATGCCGGAGATCCAGTATCTGGCGTATTTCCACAACGCCTGCGACCAGATCCGCGGCGAGGCGGCGTCGCTGCAGTTCTTCTCGAACGACCAGTACCGCAATCCAATGGTGATGCGTGTCGCCTCGCTCGGCTACCAGAAGGGTTTCGGCGGACACTTCCACAACGATAACTCGATCACCGCGCTGCGCGACATTCCCGGCCTGGTCGTCGGCTGCGCCAGCCGTGGCGACGACGCGGCGATGATGTTGCGTACGATGATGGCGCTGGCGAAAGTCGATGGCCGCGTGTGCGCGTTCCTCGAACCGATCGCGCTGTACATGACCAAGGATCTGTACGAGGCCGGCGACGGCCAGTGGCAGTTCGACTATCCGGCGTTGGATCAGGCGCTGACCTTGGGCGAGGGCCGCATCTACAACGAGACCGCGAACGATCTGGTGGTCTTCACGTTCGGCAACGGCGTGCCGATGGCGCTGCGTGCCGCGCGCACGATCGAGCAGGAGCACGGCTGGCAGGTGCGCGTGGTCGACCTGCGCTGGCTGGCGCCGCTCAACGATGCGTTCATCGCGGCGCAGGCGAAGACCGCCAAACGCATCCTGGTGCTCGACGAGGGGCGCAAGAGCGCAGGCGTGGGCGAAGGCGTGATCACCGCGATCGTCGAGGGTGGCTGCGGCGCCACGTCGATGCAGCGGGTGGTCGGCGCCGACACCTTCACGCCACTGGCCGGCGCAGCCTTGCTGGTGTTGCCGGGCGAAGCCGAGGTGGTGGCTGCAGCGCGGAAGCTGGCGAAACGCTGAGTCACCGGCTCAGCTGTCGTGTTCGCGCTTTTCCACTACATGCAGTCGCTGGTTGCGCGAGGTGTTCGATGACACGGTGTCGGCGTGCATGCAGACCCGATTGCGGCCATTGAGCTTGGCGTCGTACATGGCCTGGTCGGCGCGTTCGACCAGGGCCTCCAGGTCGTCACCTTCCTCGTGGATGGCAATGCCGATGCTGATGCTGAGCAGCAGTGGTTCGTCGCTGACCGGAATCTCCAGTCGATGCACGCGGCGACACAAACGGGTTGCCACATGCATCGCCTGTTGCGGCATGGTGCCATCGAGCAGGGCGACGAACTCCTCGCCACCGTAACGGCCGAGCAGATCGGTCGGTCGCAATTCGGTAGCCAGCGCCCTGGCCACGGCGATCAGTGCGCGGTCGCCGGTGTTGTGGCCCTGGTGATCGTTCAACAGCTTGAAATGATCCAGATCGAGAAACAGCAGCGCGATCGGTCGTGACGGCCCGTTTGCCAGCAAGGCGCTGGCGCGCTCGGTCCAGGCGCGGCGGTTCAAGGTATTGGTGAGCGCATCATGATCGGCCAGCACCTGTACATTGTCGCGATCATGGCGCAGCCGGAGTGCGCGATCGGCCAGGCCCAGCGACAGCACGATCGCCTCGAACGCACCACCGGCCAGACTGGCGTCGTTGAGCCAGTCCAGCTGGGGCAACGCACCGTTGGTCTGGGCGCTGGTCAGCGCCGTGAGCAGCAGCAGCGGTGTCCAGCCGGCCAGAAAGAACCACGCCTGACGCGAGCCGCGCGCAGCGGCGACACTGGCGGCGATCAGCAGCAGCGTGGCGCCGATCATCAACAGCGGATTGAGCAGGATTTGCGCCACGTCGACCAGCAGTTCGATCTGACTGCAGCGCATCAGCACCAGCTGGATCATGCCGACCGCCAGCGCCATGATCGGCACCCGCAGCAGCGGCGCGTAACGTTGCAGCTCGCAGAACCGCATCATGAACAGCGAGGCGAACGCCACCGACAATGCGACGGCGGCCGGGCCGATCATCAACGCCATGCCGGACAGCCAGCCCCATTCCAGCGGGTGGAACACGAAACCGGTCTGGATGCCCTGGATCAGCGTGTAGCAGAGGACGTAGCCGGCATACCAGGCGTAGGTGACGTCACGCAGCATCTGCGCAAAACACAGCGCCATCAGCACCATCGCCAGCATCACTGCAAAGCAGGCACTGGCGAACACCAGCCACTGCGCGTCCTGTTGCAGGTATTCATCCCAGGGCTGCAACTGGAATCGCACCGGCGCACTCAGCGTCGGTGACGGCTGGAAGCGGAGCAGGATCGGTGCGGAGGCCGCCATCGTGGCAGGTACCCGCCAGGCCAGCCGACCGTGGCCGTGGGCCGGTGCGCTGAAGTCGTCCATGGCCAGCGACTGCGTTCCGCCCTGGGTGAGGACGGTGACCGTGCTCAGCGGTGGCGGATAGATCGTCAGCACCCGCTCGCTGTTGTCCCAGGGCGGTTGCGGCGCAATGACGATCCAGCTGCCGGCGGTACTGCGTGGAAATCGCTGCAACAGGGACGGATCGAAGCTCTTCAGCAGGCCTGCACGGTACTCGTCCAGCACGATCTGCGCCGTGTCCTGCGCGTGAATTTCGCGCCAGGCGCCATTCAACGGAGCGGCGGCAAAAGTGACACCCGGGCCCAGCCACAGCAGGCCGAGCACAAAACCGAGCCGCAGCCGCCAATGGCGGCGTGGCGCTGGTATCGCGATCAGCCTCTCCATCAGCTTCTCCTCCGTCCCGTCAATCTCGTTCGAGATTGCCAATGAACGATGCGTCCACATGCCGGATCAACCGCATCACGACCCGGTTGTCGCGTGTACGCCATCATCCAGTCCAGCCCATGGTTCGTTATCAACCGTACCGGCAGGGCACCCGCCCATCACTTTCGTTGATGACATGTCAAGCACGGGCCGTGCCAGTGTCGATACAAGTGATGCAGGACCAGGCTCAGCCCGGTTGCCGGCTGGTTGCCGGCTGGGCGGCATCGGCGCGTAGTTGCCGCTTTGGCGGGCATGGTTCAATCCGGACGCGCAGGGTCACTCCGCTGCAGCGGCACAACCGCAGCCGTGACGGGCGTCAGGGGGTGCCGTGCAGCGCCGGAATCAGCCCGGTCGGCGCGCTCCGAGCAGGATCAGCACTTCCTGCGCGCTGCGGATGCGTTCGGTGGCGCCGGGCAGATCCAGGATGATCTTCAGTTTGTCCTGACCGTCCAGCTTGTAGACGCGTGGCAGTTGCTGGATCAGCTTGATGATCAGCATCGGATCGACGTCAGGCTTCTCGCGGAACACGATGCGACCGCCGTTGGCGCCAAAGTCGAGCTTGCGGATGCCGAGCGGGGTGGCCATCAGTTTCAGGCTTGCGACGGCGAACAGCTGCTTGGCACTCTCCGGCAGCAGGCCAAATCGATCGATCATCTCCACCTGCAGGTCGCGCAGGTCGTCCTCGCTGCGCGCGCTGGCGATGCGCTTGTACAAGGTCAGGCGTGCATGCACGTCGCCAAGGTAATCGTCGGGGATCAACGCGGGCAAGTGCAGTTCGACTTCGGTTTCGTGTTCGCTGCTGAGATCGAAGTCGGGGATCTTGCCGGACTTCAATGCGCGCACGGCGCGATCGAGCAGTTCGGTGTACAGGCCGAAGCCGATCTCCTGGATCTGGCCGGACTGTTCGTCGCCAAGCAGCTCGCCGGCGCCGCGGATTTCCAGGTCGTGCGTGGCCAGCGTGAAGCCGGCGCCGAGTTCTTCCAGCGAGGCGAGCGCTTCCAGCCGCTTCTGTGCATCGGCAGTGATCGACTTGCGGTCGGGCACGACGAGATAGGCATACGCGCGGTGATGCGAGCGGCCGACGCGGCCGCGCAGCTGATGCAGCTGGGCCAGGCCGAAACGATCGGCGCGGTTGATGATGATGGTATTGGCGCTGGGGATGTCGATGCCGGTTTCGATGATGGTGGTACACACCAGCACGTTGAAGCGCTGGCGATGGAAATCCGCCATGACGCCTTCCAGCTCGCGTTCGGGCATCTGGCCGTGGGCGATGCGGATGCGCGCCTCGGGCACCAGTTCCTCCAGCTCACGCACGGTGCGTTCGATGCTCTGCACTTCGTTGTGCAGGAAGTACACTTGGCCGCCGCGCGACAGCTCGCGTTGCAATGCCTCGCGGATCGTCGCCGGATCCCATGCCGAGATGAAGGTGCGCACGGCCGAGCGATGTGCCGGCGGTGTGGCAATCAGCGAGAGATCGCGCAGGCCGGCCATCGCCATGTTCAGCGTGCGCGGGATCGGCGTGGCGGTCATCGTCAGCAGGTCGACTTCGGCGCGCAGCTTCTTCAGCTGCTCTTTCTGGCGCACGCCGAAGCGCTGTTCCTCGTCAACGATGACCAGGCCGAGATTCTTGAACTTGATGTCCGGCTGCAGCAGCTTGTGCGTGCCCACGATCACGTCGATCTGGCCGTCGGCGAGGCGCTTCAGCGCCTCGTTCACTTCCTTGGTCGACTTGAAGCGCGACAGCACGTCGACGCGCACCGGCCAGTCGGCGAAGCGGTCGGCGAAATTGCGGTAGTGCTGCTGGGCCAGCAGGGTGGTCGGCACCAGCACGGCAACCTGCTTGCCGGCGGTGGCGGTGGCGAACGCGGCGCGCAGCGCCACCTCGGTCTTGCCGAAGCCGACGTCGCCGCAGATCACCCGGTCCATTGCGCGCGGTGCGGCCAGGTCATTGAGTACGGCTTCGATCGCGGTTTCCTGATCCGGGGTTTCCTCGAACGGGAAGGTGCTGCCGAACTCCTCCACCAATTGCCGGTCGATCGGCATCGATTCGCCACCGCGCGCTTCGCGCTGGGCGTAGATCGCCAGCAGTTCGGCGGCGACGTCGCGCACCTTCTCGGCAGCCTTCCTGCGCGCGCGTTCCCACGCATCGCCGCCCAGCGAATGCAGTGGCGCCAGCTCGGGCGCGGTGCCGGAGTAGCGGCTGACCAGGCCGAGCTGTGCCACCGGCACGTACAGCTTGTCGCCCTTGGCGTACTCGATGGTGAGGAACTCGCCATCCATGCCGCCGACGTCCATCGACAGCAGGCCCTGGTAGCGGCCCACACCGTGGTCGACGTGCACGATCGGCGCACCGAGGGTGAGCTCGGTGAGGTCGCGGATGATCGCCTCCGGATCGCGCGCGGCGCCCCGGCGGCGCTTGCGGTCGCGTTCGCTGCGCACGCGCTCGCCGTACAGCTCGCGCTCGGTGAGCACGGTGATCGCGGGTTTGGTCAGCGCGAAGCCCTGTTCCAGGCTGGCGATGGTGATGGCGAAGCGCGGTGCATCTTCAGCGAGGAAAGCGGACCAGCCTTCCATGCTGGTTGGCTTCAACCCGGCACCGGCCAGCGTCTCGTTCAGCGCCTCGCGTCGTCCCGCTGAATCCGCTGCGATCAGTACGCGACCCGGATAGCTGGCGAGGAAATGCCGCAGCGACGTGCCCGGTTCCTCGCCCTTGCGGTTGAGCGGCAGCTCCGGTGCGGGCTGTGTGCCACTCGTGGCGGCGTGTTCGTGACCACTGTCGACCACTTCCACGCGCAGCCGCTTGTTGAGCCGCTCGCGCAGCTGTTCCGGTGGCAGATAGAGTTCGGCGGGCGGCAGCACCGGGCGCTCGACGTCGTGCGCGCGCTGGTCGTAGCGCTCGGCGGTCTGCGTCCAGAACTGGTCGGCGGCGTCGCCGGCGCCTTCGCCGAGCACGAACAGCGCATCGTCGGCTAGGTAGTCGAACAAGGTGGCGGTTTGTTTGAAAAATAATGGCAGGTAGTACTCGATGCCGCCGGGCGTCACGCCTTCCTTCATGTCCTGGTACAGCGGACAGCGGCGCACGTCGATCGGGAAGCGTTCGCGCAGGTTGCCGCGGAACTCCTTCGCCGCTTCCTCGGTGAGCGGGAACTCGCGCGCGGGCAGCAGCTCGATCTTCTCCACCTGCTGCTGCGAGCGCTGGGTTTCCGGATCGAAGCTGCGGATCGATTCCACTTCGTCGTCGAACAGCTCGATGCGGTACGGCTCGGCCGTACCCATCGGGAAGATGTCGAGCAGCGCACCGCGCACGGCGAAGTCGCCAGGCTCGGCCACCTGCGGCACGTTGCGATAGCCGGCGGCTTCGAGTCGGCGCTGTTCGCTGACAAGGTCGAGCTTCTGGCGCTTGGCCAGCACCAGCCCGGAGCCGGTAATGTGCGCACGCGGCGCGATGCGCTGCATCAGCGTGGCCACCGGCACCACCAGCACGCCACGCTTCACGCCCGGCAGCTGATACAACGTGGCAATGCGCTGCGAGACGATCTCCGGATGCGGACTGAACACGTCGTAGGGCAGGGTTTCCCAGTCCGGGAAATGCAGCACCGGCAGGCCGCCGGCGAAGATCTTCAGCTCCGCTTCCAGCGCCTGCGCGCGCTGGGTGTCGCGGGTCACCGCGACCAGCAGGCCGTCGTGCGTGCGCGCCGCCTCGGCAATCAGCAGCGCCCGCCCGGATCCGTGGGGCGGTGTCCAGTAGCGGCGTTGCTTGGGGGTGGTCGGCAGGGGTGGATGCTTGATCAGGCTGGTCATGGGGGACGCGTGTTCAGGGCGCCGCCATCGAGCCGCGCCGGGGAAAGCGGGCAAGTGTAACGCGACAGGCTTTCCCGTCCTCTCAAGCTCGTAGAAGCGCGCTGCGCTTTTGCTCCCTCCCCTGCATGCAGGGGAGGCTGGTGAGGGGGCTTTTGATCTTGGTCGCAAGCTTGGACAACCCCCTCCCGGCTCCCCTGCGACCGGAGCCCCTTGAGGGGGAGCAGGGAGGAGGAGCAGAGCGTTACAGCTTCAGCGTGATCAGCGCGGTGCCCGGCTCGTCCGGGATCATCCGCTGGTTGAAGCCCAGTTCACGGCACAGCTCCAGCATCGGCCGGTTCTCCTGCAGCACGTAGCCCCACAGCTCGGCAAGCTTGCGCCGCCGGCTGTCGTCGACCAGTCGCTGCATCAGCAGCGCACCCAAGCCGAGACGACTCCAGTCCCGTTCCACCAGAACCGAGAACTCGGCGCTGTCGGTGGCCTCATCGACGTAAATCCGTCCCACGCCGCGCATTTCCGCAGGTTGCACCGATTCGTCCATCAGCACGTAAGCAGTCTCGAGCGCCGGATCGATCCGGCACAGGCGCTGTGCCATCGGCGCCGGCAGTTCGGACATCGCGTGCAGGAAGCGGCGGCGGATGTCCTGCGGCGACAGCCTGGTGAAGCAGCGCTGCATCGCAGCCACGTCACCGGGCTCGATCGCACGCAGCACCAGCTCGCGTCCGTCCTGCGTCTGCATCGGTTCGCCTGCGGCCGACGGCGCCACGCACGGGCGCGCGAAACGCTCGCTGCTGCGCGGCGGCAGCGGGGCGAATCGGGAGGGGGCGGAAAAGTCGATGGCAGGGATCATGGGATGTCCATACTTTTGCGTATTGTGTGCAACGCAACATGAATTTGCAATGACGACAATGCTGCTGGCTGGGGCGTGAGCTTGATGCTGGCGCAAACCATGCTGCGGCACGGGATGCCGCCGGGTCGGCAGACAGCCACCGCGGTAAACCGCACAATGCGTGCTGGATTTCCATGGAGCACGGCATGACCCGCAAACAGGCCAGCGGCCTCACCGCCACCCAGTTGGAAGCACTCTGCCGCCGCTGGCCCGGCGTCACGCGAGACACCAAGTGGGGTGTCGACATGGTGCTCAGCGTCGGCGGCAAGATGTTCGCGGTGATGCCATCCGATGGCAGCGAAGGCGGCCGGATCTCGTTCAAGGTGGCCGACGAGCGTTTCCTCGAACTCACCGACCAGCCCGGCATCATCCCAGCCCCGTACTTGGCGCGCGCACACTGGATCTCGATCATCGAGCCGCAACGTTTCAGCACCGCCGAACTGCAGGCTTTCATTCTCGACGCCTACATCCTGGTACGCGCGAAATTGACCAAGAAATTGCAGGCGGAGCTCGGCCCGCTGCCGACACTCAAGACAGACAAGAAATGAAACAGCATCTCGGCGCACTGGCGCTGCTCGTTGCCGATTACGACGAGGCGATCGCCTGGTACACCCGTGCGCTCGGTTTCGAGCTGATCGAAGACACCAACATGGGCGGCGGCAAGCGCTGGGTGCTGCTGGCGCCGCCCGGCTCCAGCGAAACCCGTCTGCTGCTGGCCAAGGCGAAGGGCGACGAACAGGTTTCGCGCATCGGCAATCAGACCGGCGGGCGCGTGTTTCTGCTGCTAAACACCGACGACTTCCAGCGTGACTGGCAGCGCATGCGTGCCAAAGGCGTGCACTTCCGTGAGGAGCCGCGTTACGAGGCCTACGGCACGGTGGCGGTGTTCGAGGACTTGTATGGCAATGGTTGGGACTTGCTGGAACTGAAGCGCTGATGCGTTACCAGATCAGATCGTCCGGCACCTGGAACTGCTTGTAGGACTCGTCGTCTTCGCCGTTGCCACTGCCAGCCTCGGCGCGGCCGTGATCGAGCACGATCATCGCCGCATCGCGTGCATACACCTTGTCGGCC
>DAHUXL010000013.1 GCA_027307195.1 Rhodanobacter sp.
CGCCCCCGACGTCCTTGACCTGCGCCAGACGCAGCCTGCGACCCGCGGCGACAGCAGTGCGCTTACCGCGGCACTGGCACCCGCGCTCGATCCCGTGCGTCCGGGCAGCAACAGCTTCGCCGTCGCCGGCAGCCTTACCGAGAACGGTTCGGCCATCCTCGCCAACGACATGCACCTGAGCCTGCGCGTGCCCAACATCTGGTTCCGCACGCGCCTGCGCTATCCCGATGCCACCGCGCCGAACGGCCAGCGCGATGTCAATGGCGTCAGTCTTCCTGGCACGCCCGCCGTCGTGGTGGGTTCCAACGGCCAGATCGCCTGGGGCTTCACCAACAGCTACGGCGACTGGCAGGACTGGGTGCGGGTGCTGCGCGATCCGGGTGATCCCACGCGCTACAAAGTCCCCGATGGCTGGGCGGCGATCGAACACCACGATGAGCACATTCAGGTCAAAGGCAGGCCCGACACCATCCTCAAGGTCGAGGACACCCGCTGGGGTCCGATCATGGCCAAGGACGTCGACGGCACGCCGCTGGCACTGGCGTGGATCGCCGACCGCCCACGCAGTTACAACCTCGACCTGATGCAGCTGGAACACGCACACGACGTGCCCGCGGCGCTGGACCTGGCACCGCGATTCGGCATGCCGCCGCAGAACCTGCTGGTCGCCGACAACGCCGGGCATATCGGCTGGACCATCGCCGGCAACGGCATTCCGCTGCGCATCGGCATCGACCCGCTGCTGCCGTCGGACTGGTCGACGTCGGGTAACGGCTGGCAGGGTTGGGCTACGCCCGCGCAATACCCGCGCATCGAAAACCCCACCGACGGCCGCCTGTGGACGGCCAACAATCGCACTATCGACGGCGATGCGCTGGCCCTGCTCGGCAACGGCGGCCACGACCTCGGTGCCCGCGCGCAACAGATCCGCGACGACCTGCAGGCGCATGGCAGCTTCACCCCCGGCAACCTGCTCGACATCCAGCTGGATCATCGCGCCCTGCTGCTGACCCGCTGGCAGCAGTTGCTGCAGCAGACACTGGCCGACAGCAAGACGCCGGCACTCATGCAGTTGCGCCAGCTCACCCAGTCGTGGCGCGGGCGTGCCGCCGTCGACAGCGTCGACTACCGGCTGGTGCGCGCATTCCGCAGCCGGGTCAGCGAGCTCGTGCTGGCGCCGTTTGTGGCGCAGGTGAAACAACGCTACCCGGACTTCAACTGGCCCGCCGAGAACAGTCCCGAGGCGGCGGCATGGGATCTGATCCGCGCCCAGCCACCGCAACTGCTCGATCCGAAATATGCCGACTGGCATGCCCTGCTCACCGCTGCCGCCAGCCAGGTGGCCACCGAGCTGGGCCAGCAACCCGGTGGCCTCGCCGCACGCAGCTGGGGCGAGTACAACCGCAGCGCGATCCATCACCCGCTCTCCGCGGCATTGCCGCACTGGCTCGGCCGCTTCATCGACATGCCCGATCAACCGCTGCCCGGCGACAACAACATGCCGCGCGTCGCCATGCCCGACTTCGGCGCTTCCGAGCGCCTCGACGTATCACCCGGTCATGAGGCCGAAGGCGTGCTCGAGATGCCCGGTGGCCAGAGCGACAACCCGCTGTCGCCCTACTTCGGTGCCGGACAGGCGGACTGGGTCAACGGCCGACCCACACCGCTGTTGCCGGGAAAGATCGAGCACACGCTGACACTGCAATCGCCCGCTTCGTGAAGTTCTGTCAGTCGCCTGGGCTGTTTATGCGGACGGATGCAGCAGTCGATTGATGCCGTCACGCAAACGTCGAACGATCGGACTTCCATGGACTCGTATGGTGAGATGCTGGTCGCCATGACTGGCGAGTTGAATCACCTCCAGCATGCGTTGTAATGGCAGCCACGTGCGCCACCACTGCAGCGACACGAGCAGCACAGCGCACATCCCGAATCCGCCGATGCCGATCAGCAACGGTAGTGCGGCGGCATCAATCCGGCCGTCGGTATGCTGGTCCGGACCGATCGCGACCAGCGCGGCTCGACCGCCGGAAGTTTTCAGCGGGGTCACCCACGCCGACACCGTGCGCTGGCCGTCCGTCAATTGCACGGCGTTGCCTTGCGCTGCGGTCACGCCCAGCACGCCGGGAAGCTTCGCGGACAGCGCCTGTTCGATCCAGCTGTCCAACCCGCTCGATGGTGCCGGATTCGATCCGGGTACGGGCTGGACCAGCACCGCGACATCGGTGCGGGCGATCCGGCTGACCGCGACCGCGAAGGCGTCATCCACATGCGCGGCGGTGAGCAGCACGCCGTGCAGCACACCACCACGCAGCAGCGGATTGACGGCGATCCAGAGCAGCTGGCCATGATCCACCCACACTCCCTGCTGCGGCTTGAGCAGGCTGATCGCGCTGGTCACCAGTGGATCGTGCCGGATACTGTCGTGATCCTTCAGGAGGATGCCCGAGGTGGCGACCGGCTTGCCTTGCGGATCCAGCACCACCGCGATGTCGTAACCGTGCCGGCGCTCCTTGAGCAGGTCGCTGACCGATGCGCTGTCGACGGCGCCACCGAGCTGCGGATTGGGGATCAACGATTGCGCCACGTAGTCGACGAAGGCCGGATCCTGGGCCAGCAACTCGGCGCGCGATTGCAGCTCGACCAGCCGGCTCGCCTGCAGTTCGCGCTCCACCGTGACGGCTCCCTGCAGCTGATCCAGTACTCTGGTCTGTGCACGGTGATCGACCTGCCGCAGGGTAACGGCGGCGGCCGCCGTCGTCAGCAGCACCACCGCGGCGACGCCGAGCAGCAGAAACTGCGTGGCCGGTTTCATGGCGTGGCCCCGGCATTCAACTCGGTGGTCATGCGTGGCTTGATCGCCGTCAACTGCTGCCTTATCGCGCCGCTCATCGGCAGCGTCACCGACTGGCTGGCCGGTTGCGCGCGCGGATTCCAGAAGTGCAGCATGCCCGCGCCGGCCGGCAGTCCACGCAGGATGAAGCTGCCGTCGGCGGCTACCTTGCCGACATACGGCGTGGGCACCACCAGCAGATCCAGCTCCATCGAGTGATGCACATTGCAACTGACCAGCACGATGCCGGCACGGCTGAAAACATGCGCGGCCTTTTCACCGGAACCCTGGTAGCCGAGATCGAATGTCGAACCCGGTGTCACCGAAAACACGTTGTGGCGCACGTCGTCCAGATTGACAAAGGTCACCGTACTGCCCTGCGGTATCGCCATCGCTTCGAGATTGAAGTCGCGGTTGTGGGTGTAGATGGTGTAATGGCCCGCCTTCGCGTGGGCACCCCCAGCGGGCACGAAGTACACCAGCGTGTCGGCCTGTTCGCCCGCGGCGACTTGCTGACCGCTCGCCGCGCGCAGGTCGACATGCCCGCTGAGCTGCAAGGAAGCGGAAGCGACGGCGGCAGGTGCAGCGGCATCGACCTTTTTCACCACCACTGCTTTCGGCGCGGTGCGATGAGGTGCAGGCGGTGGTGCTGGTGCAGGAGTGGCCGGCGTCATGGGCGTCGCGACCGGCGCCGTCATGACCATCGGTGCAGGCGTGGGCTCAGCGACAGGTACTGGCGTGGCGTGTGTCATCGCCATCGAAGTTGCAACCGGAGCCGGAGCCGGCATCGGAGTGGCCGAAGCGGCCGTTGCGGAATGCTGGGCTGGCACGGTGCTGCAAGCACCGAGCATCGCCAGCGTCCCGATCAGACACATGCGATAAACGAACATAAGACCCCCTGTGGTCATCTGATCAATGAACGCCACGCGCGTGGATCAGCCGTGGCGCTTTTTTGCGAGAGCGAGCCGCATGCGTAGCGGCTCGTCGAGTGCGCCGCTTACTTGGTGATGACGACCTTGTGCATCGGCGCCAGTTTCGCCAGCAGTTTGTTCTGTGCACGGAACGGAATGTCGTTCTTGTCCATGGCCTTCTGCAGATCTTCGACCAGCGCATTGAAGGCCGCGCGATTGATGCCGAGGCTGCGATGCACCTTCTCCATGTCCTTGCCGCTATAAGTGCACGGGCCATCGAGAATCACGCAGAACTGATCGACCAGTTCGACCTTGATGTGCTCGCGGTCGCTATCGGCGAAGTACGGGCGCGTGCGCGTGTCGGCCATCAGGTTGTCCATGAAGTCGTTCATCAGCGCGACCAGTCCCGGCTTGCCGCCGAATTCGTCGAACACCGGTTTCAGCGCGGGATCGCGCAGCGCGCTGGCGGCCATCGCGGCGGACTGCTGCGGCATCGGTGCGGCGTCCTGCGCGATGGCGGACTGGGCAAACATCATCGCCGTGGCGATCACGGCGGCATGCATCGAATACTTGAACATAGGTGTGCTCCTTGAAGGGCAGAATGGGCAGGCAGAATGGCGAACGGGTAGCTCAGAAACCGACTTGCACCGAGGCGTACAGGCCCCGCTGCCGATCCTTGATGACGATGTTGCCGAGGTCGGCATAGGCCAGCGTCAGCGAGACGTGCTTGGTCGGGGCCCATGCCACAAAGGCGTCGTACCAGTCATCTTCCTTGGCGATGCCGAGGTTGTTCGGTTTCTGCCGGTATTCCGCGCCGATCGCCAGGTTGCGGTTCAGCAGGTAGGCTACCGAGCCTTCAAACTCGGGCTTGTAGGAGTTGTTCCTGTCGCCACCGAAACCGAGGATGCCGATCTGGTTGGCCTTGGTGAAACGCAGCGTGGCATTCACCAGCAGGCTCTGACTGAGGAACAGCTTGGTCGCATTGACGTAATAGTCAGTGCCCTGGTCGGACTTGGCACCGATGAAGCGGAGCACGGCAGCTTGGTCGTTCTGCTTGTGCTGCGCGCCGATCGAGACCTGCGGCAACCAGCTGTCCTGATCGAGCACGACATCGCCGAACAGACGCACTTTCACGCCGACGATGTTTTGCTGGAACGTAAAGCCCTGGCCCAGACCCAGTGCGGCGCCGACCTGCTCGGTATTGAAGCGCTGCTGTGCGAACGACACTTCCACCCGGTTGTACAAGCCGACCATCGCGCCGACTTCGTCCAGGTGATAGTCGGGCAGACTCACGTGGGTGATGAACGCATTTGCGCCAATCTCGTCACCGGTGCCGTAGCCGCCGATCACCGCCCACGGCGTCAGGCCGCCACCGGCTGAACCCTCGACCTGGGTTACACCCCCGGTGAGCAACAGCTTGTTGCTGACTGTCGGCATGCTGCTGTCGCTGGCGCTGGTGCCATTCGCCGCCGCCATGGATGACACCAGACAGCCGGCCAAGGCCATACCGATCAGCCAGGCCATCCGATTCTTGTGCTGCGTCTGCATAACATTTCCCATCTGACCGCGCGGAATGCGCATGTGACGGGAGGTACGAGGCAATTCGCTCTCTGGATGCAGGCACCGTGCATGGAATCAATGCACCACATGCCAGCTTCCATTCACGCCATCACCATCGTGGTCGCCGGGCTTGTCATCGCCCACGAACAGGTACAACGGCCGGCCGCGATAAACCCATTGGCTGGTGCCATCGGCACGCGTCGTGCGGCGGTAGTCACCGGTTGCATCGATGCCCTTGTCGACGACATAGGGCGGCCATACGGCGGCACAGGCATCGTTGCATCGGCTTGCTGCGGACGTGCCATCCGGGTCGTAGCTGTACAGCGTGTGCCCGCTGTCGCTGACCAGCAGACCCTCCGCATTGCGCTGCGGCATCGAACCTGCGGTGGCTGTGCCGGTCAGCAACAACATCAAGGCGGCATATCGAAAAGCATGCATGAGGAGCCTGCGGCGGAAATCAGGCCTATTGCCTGCCCTGTTTCTTACGCAGCAGCGGGCGGTACGGATGCATTGCCAGCGACGTCACGCTGATTCAGCGATGCTTGCCAACATGCAACGTCGCCTTCATGCTGCGAAAGGACGTTCTCGGGATGACCTTGCAGCACGACCCGGATTCGCCCCTTCGTGTCTACAGGATGGTTTGCCCATGAGTGTCAGCAGCCCCGCCGAGCGTGACGAGCTGAACCAGCTGTTGCAGCAGACCGGTCGCAATGATCAGAAGGCGTTTGCCGAGCTGTACAAGCGCACCTCGTCCAAGCTGTTCGGCGTGTGCCTGCGCATGTTGCGCGATCGCGGCGAAGCCGAAGAAGTACTGCAGGAAACCTACACCACGGTGTGGCGCCGCGCCGACAGCTTCGATGCAAGTCGCGCCAGCGCGATCACCTGGTTGGTCACGTTGTCGCGCAACAAGGCGATTGACCGCCTTCGCCAGCATCGCGAGGAATTGCTGGACGACCCCTCGCGGCTGGACGAGACCGTCGACGACCAGCCTACGCCCGCGGCCGGTGCGGAAACCAGCCAGGAATATCTGCGACTGCAACAGTGCCTCGATGAACTGGAGCCGCAACAGCAGAGTTCGGTGCGTGAAGCCTTTTTCACCGGCGCTACGTATAACGAATTGGCGACACGCTGCAAGGTGCCGCTGGGAACCATGAAAAGCTGGATCCGCCGCAGCCTTATGCAACTTCGCACGTGCCTCGATCAATGAATACACCCATCGAAGACGGCAACAACCATCTGCGCTACGCCGAGTACGTGCTCGGCGTGCTCGATGCCGACACGCGTGCCGAAGTGGCGCATGAAGTATTGGTCTCCGGCGAAGCGGCGACCGCGGTGGCCCTGTGGCAGCGTCGCCTGATGCCGCTGACCGACACCATCGGCGACGTCACCCCGGCACCGTATGTATGGGCGCGCATTCACGACGCGCTGCAACTGGATGCACCCGCCAGGGTCGCGCCGCGCAAGGGGCTGTGGGACAACCTGCAGCTGTGGCACTGGCTCGGCATCGGCGCCAGCGCGGTGGCTGTCGCGCTGCTCGTCGTGGTGTCGCTGCCACGGCCGACAACGACGCCGACCGTGGTCAATGCTGGCTACATGGCCGCGACCATCCAGCAGGACAACGGCAGCACCGGCTGGACCGCCACGATGGACCTGCAGCACGCCCGCATGGTGGTGGTGCCGGCCACGCCGGTCGCGTTCGAGCAGGGCCGCGCGCCCGAGCTGTGGCTGATTCCGGCCGGCGGCAAACCCATCTCGGTAGGCATGATCGCGCGCGACAAGCCCACCACCTTGGCGCTTGATCCGGCATTGCTGGCGCGACTCGGCCCCACCGCCGCGCTCGCCGTCTCGGTCGAGCCCGTCGGCGGCTCGCCGACCGGCCAACCGACCGGTGCGGTGATCGCCAAAGGTGCGATCGACGCCGCGCCGGACGCCGGCGGCAAGGTGGCCATGGCTGGGGACGGGCAAGCGGATCGACCGCGGGATCAGTCAAGCCCGGCCTGATGCATTCATGAGCACGGCGTTCGCTATGTAACGGCGCGATCCGGCCCTCGATCGCCCGCGTCGCGCACGTCACGAGTACGCCGTGCGAACCGGGCTTCACGGCGCACCGCCGGATCGCCGTATCTGGTTGCGAGCCAGATGAATCCGAAATCCCTCGTTCGTCGTATCAAGCCGGTAGACAGCGATGCCGGCAGGCCGGCTCTGCCTTTGGTCGTCACGAACGGGAAGTTGCGTATGATGAGTCCAGATAGAACTGTTCCCGAGGTAGTGCCTTTCGGGGCAAAACGATCCGTGACTCATGCGATCAACACCACCCCTCCCGATGCGCACTACTGGTCGACGCAGATGTCGGCTGTATCGACGCAACGCGACCGCGCCAGCTTCATGCGCATCTACGATCATTTTGCGCCGCGCCTGCAGCGATATCTGCGCAATCTGGGCGTGCCCGATTCGGTGGCCGACGAGCTGGTGCAGGAGGCGCTGCTGACCTTGTGGCGCAAGGCCGCCATGTTCGATCCGGCCCGCGCCAGCCTCGCCACGTGGCTGTATCGCGTGGCGCGCAATCTGTACATCGACCACGTGCGACGCGAGCCGCACTGGTTGCCGATCCAGGAAGGCCTGGATCGGCTCGATCATGCCGAATCCGGTCGGCTCGACTCGCAGCCCGAGTCGTCCCTCGACCAGGACATCCTGAAACAGGCGATCGATCGCCTTCCACCGGTACAGGCCAAGCTGGTACGCATGTGTTACCTCGAAAGCAAAAGCCACAGCGAGATCTCCGCTGAACTGGCCATGCCGCTGGGTTCGGTCAAATCCTCGCTGCGGCGCGCGTTCGCGAAACTGCAGGGCAGCATGAGGGCCCAGCGATGAGACCGAACCATCATCTCGACGACGCGACCTTGCTCAGCTACTCCTCCGGCGCGCTGCCGGCGGCGCTGGCGGTGGTCGCCTCCACGCACCTGGAGCGCTGCCCGGCGTGCCGCACGCGCCTGCTCGACGCCGACCGGATCGGTGGCGTGCTGATGCAGCAGCAGCGCGTCGACGCGCCGACGGACGAGGCGCGCACCGCCATGCTGGCCTTGCTCGACGCCGAACCGGCGATCGAGCAGGTGGCGCCGCTGGCCGACATCGTGGAAGAGCACGATCCTGATCGACTGCCCAGTGCGCTGCACCCGTGGTTCGGCAACTCCATGCGTGCATTGCGCTGGCACCGCGTGGCGCCCGGGGTGCAGCGCATCCGCGCCACCGGCATCAGTGGCGGCGACCTGATGCTGCTGCGCATCGCACCGGGCAGCAAGTTGCCGCTGCACAGTCACGGCGGCAGCGAACTGACCATGATCCTCGACGGCGCCTACGACGACATGCTCGGCCACTTCGCTCCCGGCGACGTGGCCGATCTGGATGGCGAGATCCAGCACCAGCCGGTGACCTCGCCGGGCGTGCCGTGCATCTGCGTGGCGGCCACCGATGCGCCGCTCGTGTTCTCCGGCTGGTTCGCCCGCACGCTGCAACCGCTGTTCGGTTTTTGAGCGTGGCGTTACGGTTCCGACGGAGCGCACGCCGATGAGCACGGCCTTCGTGCTTTTCCGGCGCGACCTGCGCCTGGCCGACAACCTTGCGTGGAGCGCGGCCTGTGCGGAACACGCGCAGGTGCTGCCGGTCTTCATTCACGGCGACGACAGCGGCCAGTGGTCGGCCGGCGCCGCCAGTCGCTGGTGGCTGCACCATTCACTGGCCGCCCTCGAACAGCAACTGCATGACGCCGGTGCGGGGTTGCACCTGCGCCGTGGCGAGCCGCTGGAAATCCTGCGTGCTCTGATCGCCTCCAGCGGCGCCAGCGCGGTGTACTGGAATCGGCTGTATGAGCCGACCACGATCGCCCGCGACACTCATATCAAGAGCGCATTGCAGCACGACGGCATCGTGGTGCACAGCCACAACGCCGCGCTGTGGTGCGAGCCATGGCAGATCGCCACGCAGCAAGGCCAGCCGTACAAGGTGTTCACGCCGTACTGGCGCAACCTGCGGCCGCAGCTGCAGGCGACCGAACCGCTGCCCGTGCCACGCGTGCCGGGCTGGCGCGAACTGCCTGACGGCCTTCCGCTGGCTGCACTCGATCTGCTGCCGCGCGTTCACTGGGACAGCGGCCTGGCCGCGAGCTGGCAGCCGGGCGAAGCCGGCGCGCAGGAGCTGCTGGAGATTTTCGGCGACGATGCCATCGGCGACTACGCCCACACACGCGACCTGCCCGCGCGCCATGGCACTTCGCGGCTGTCGCCGCATCTGCATTTCGGCGAAATCTCGCCACGGCAGATCCACTTCGTACTCGATCGTCGCGCTGGCGACAGCGACACAAAACGCCGCCCCGACATCGAACCGTATTTGCGCGAACTGGGCTGGCGTGAGTTCGCCCATCACCTGCTGTTCCACTTTCCGCAGACGCCGACCGAAAATTTCAATTCGCGCTTCGCCGATTTCACCTGGGCAGCAACCGATGAGGCGTTGCTCGCGCGATGGCAACAGGGCCGCACCGGCATCCCGCTGGTCGACGCCGGCATGCGCGAGCTGTGGCATACCGGCTGGATGCACAACCGCGTGCGCATGATCGTGGGCAGCTTCCTCACCAAAAACCTGCGCCAGCACTGGCACCACGGCGCGCGCTGGTTCTGGGACACCCTGGTCGATGCGGACCTGGCCAACAACACGCTGGGCTGGCAGTGGGTGGCCGGTTGCGGCGCGGATGCCGCACCGTATTTCCGCGTGTTCAATCCGGTCACCCAGGCGAAGCGCTTCGACCCGGACGGCCATTACCTGCGTCGCTGGCTGCCCGAACTGGCGGATGCACCGCTGGCGTTGCTGCACGAGCCGTGGAAGGCTCCCGACCTGCTCCGGCGCAGTGGCTATCCCTCGCCCATGGTCGATCTGGGCCAGTCACGCCAGCAGGCGCTGGATGCCTATGCTGAAGTCCGCCAAGGTGATTGAGGCGGCCAGCGGCCGCCTCAGCCGACCGCCAGCTACGGCGGCACGGCGCGAATTCCCACGCTGAACCGCCGCATCCTCCATCAGAAATCAGAAGCGATAGCCGACGCTGACGCCGTAGATCCAGGGATTCACCTTGACCGAGCCGATGCCGGCACCATTCAGTTGCACGTCGCTCTTCCAGTCGAAGTAACGTGCGTCGGCGCGAATGAACACGTTGGCCGAGGCGTAATAGTCCACACCGAATTGGCCGACGAAACCATCGCCGCTCCCGACATTCAGGTTCGTCCCGGCGAGCGGGCCCGTGGTGCGCTCGCCACTGACGTTGACCCAGCCATAACCCGCGCCGATGAATGGCTGCCACGCGCTATCGGGCAGAAAGTGATACTGCGCGGTCAACAGGATCGGCCGGTGCTGGATGCTCGCCGAAGTGGCGCCATCCAGCTTCACGTCATGCTGGTACTTGGTCAACGGCAGCCACGCCTCGGCGGACCAGTTCCGGTTGAACTTGTAGCCCAGCGTCACCGTGGGCTCGGCATCGCTGTTGATGTCCGAGCGGAATGTATTGGCCAGTACGCCATTGTTGCTCTTCGGCGCCACGTCGTAGTAACCGATCGCGGCGTAGAAACCCGGATCGCCGAACGATTGGGCGCGCACACCGGGAATTGCTGCGGCCGCTAGGGTGCCGGCAGCCAAGGCAATGACAAGTTTGTTCATGACGAATCTCCGCGTCAGAGTTGGGGGTACACGCCGCCGATCACGCTTCTGGTTTTCTGCTGGCGCACGCTGTGTACGCAGCGGCGAGCCGATCGGGCTGAACAAGCACTAAACAATCGCCCGATGAAAAGCGGACTCTGAAGCGATGCGGAGTGGGTACGCCACGACGCAGTCCCCGCCTCGACTGCTGACGCAAGCGAGGCTCCACATCACGGATACTGATGACACCCATACTTCACTGCGTAACTTCCCGGACCGCTGCGGCGAATGAAGTGGCTGAGGCGCTTTTCTGCTGCAAGGATCTTTCATGCCCGATCTCGAATCCCGTCCTGCTTCGCCGAACCCTCGGCGCGCGTGGCCCGCGCTGCTTGGCATCACGCTCATCGTTGCAGCCGCCGCGCTTGCCTTCGCCTGGGTCGCCGGCTGGCTGACGCCAAGCAGACTCACCCCGCAACGCTTCACCAACGCCATCGAGACCAGTAACGGGCATATCTATCGCGGCTTCCGCCGCGCCCACGCCAAGGGCGTTTGCGTGGCCGGCTATTTCGAGGGCAACGGGCAAGGCGTGACGCTGTCCAGCGCGCGCATCTTTGCGCCGGTGCGCACGCCGTTCGTGGGCCGGCTGTCGGTCGGCGGCGGCTCGCCGTATGGGCTGGACAGCAAGGCGCGCGTGCGCAGCATGGCGCTGGAACTGAACAGCGACGACGGCCAGCAATGGCGCATGGCCATGAACAGCTTCCCATTCTTCGGCGTCGCCTCAGTGCAGGCGTTCTACGAGCAGACGGTCGCCAACACGCCCGACCCGGCCACCGGTCAACCCGATCCGGTCAAACAGGCCGCCTTCGCCAAGGCGCATCCGGAGTTTGCCCGTTTCGCCGCCTGGGCGAAAAGCGCGCCGTGGCCGACCAGCTGGGCCAACACCACCTACAACGGTGTCAACACGTTCCGCTTCATCAACCGTGCAGGCGAGCAGCACGACGTGCGCTGGTCGATGCAGCCGCAGACCGCGTTCGCGGCGATGTCGTCCGAGCAGCGCGAGGCGGCCGACGGCAACTTCCTGAGCGAGGATCTCGACGTGCGATTGGCGCAGGGCCCGATGCGCTGGGACATGGTGGTGACCGTGGCCAAACCGGGTGATCCGATCGTCGACCCGTCGCAAAGCTGGCCCGAGGATCGCCGGCACGTCATCGTCGGCACAGTGGTGATCGAAAGCACCACGCCGCAGACGACCGGCGCCTGCCGCGACATCAACTACGACCCGCTGGTACTGCCCACCGGCGTGGAAGGTTCCGGCGACCCCGTGCTGGCGGCGCGTTCGGCCGTCTACTCGGTGTCGTTCAACCGACGCGAGCACGACATCGCCAGCGGCAAGGCCGCTTCCGCCACCGGGCCGGCCGCGCCGCAGGGAGCCAAGCCATGAGCAGCGCCACGCACTTCAACCTCACTGCCCGCGTGCTGCACTGGAGCATGGCCGCGCTGATCGTGACCATGCTGTTCGTCGGCATCGGCATGGTCGCCTCAATGAGTTGGCGGCCCAGCTTGGTCAGCCTGCACCGACCGCTCGGTATCGCGATCCTGCTGCTGGCGATCGTGCGCCTGCTCAATCGTTTGCGCCATCGCCCGCCGCCTTTGCCGGCCGACCTGCCCGCCGTGCAGATGCTCGCGGCCAAGGCCTCGCACTGGGTGCTGTATGCACTGATGTTCGCCATGCCGCTAGTCGGCTGGTCGATGTTGTCCGCCGGTGGTTATCCGGTGACGATGTTCAAGGGCTTCATGCTGCCGCCGATCATGCCGCACAACGCCACCTCGTACGCCCTTTTGCGCAGCGCCCACACCCGGCTGGCTCTGCTGCTGTTCGCCACCGTGCTGATGCACCTGGCCGCGGCGCTGTTTCATGCATGGGTGCGGCGGGACGGGGTGTTCGCCAGCATGGCGCGCGGCGAGCCGCCTCCGGTTGACGCCACGTTGGCGCCAGCCGTTGATGCTGATGAAGCAAGGTCAGGCGATGCGGACGAAACGGCAGCGCTCGCTCAGGTCAACGGGGACGAGCGTTGAATCGGCCCGAACACCAGGCCACTTGGGCATCTTGAACAGCCGAGTGTGATCAAAGCGCTGGCACACGGATTTGTGCGGGTGAGCCGTCGTGCTTCGCGCGTTTTATGGCATCACCGGCGTTTTGGATTCCCTCGGCGGGGCGAGTGTCGACAAGTTACGAGGCTGTTCGGTAGTTGGAGGGAAACGGGGCCGGATTCACCTGGCCTCGCGCGCCCCGGGTTCGCATTGCGAACTTCTCACCAAGGTGACCTCACCACACATGCGCGGATAGTCCGGCGCAGTCGATTTCACGCCGACGTGGTTGACGCGGCGCCGAACGGCCGCGCCTGCTAGGCCGGACCGGGTAGTTCGCTTTCCATGCGCGACAGCACGCGCTCGTGGTGTATCAGTTCGCGGACCAGCGGATTGGGGAAACGCCGATCCAGGGTCACCGCGTAGAACACCTCGGTGATGCCCTGCAGCGGATCGCCTTCGATCAGCACGCCCGCCGTGATCTCATCCTTCACGACGATCGCCGGCAACACGGCCAGCCCGATATCGGCACGCGCGAGCAGGCGCAGCATCGCCATGTCATCCACTTCGGCGACGACATGCGGGCGTATCCCGAGCCGATCCATCATGGCGTCGAATCCGGTGCGGATGCTGGTGTCCTTGCTGGGCAGGATCACCGGATGCCTCTGCAGCCGCTCGGCAAGCGTGGAACGCTTGCGCAAGCGCTTGGGTGTGCCGATCAGGCTTACCGCCCGTTCGGCCAGTCGGTGGGAAACGAAGGGTGTCAACGCGTCATGAATCGGCGACTGGGTGATCAGCACGATATCCAGGCTCAGCGATTGCAGCGACGCGAGCAGCTCGCTCGGATTGCCGGAGCGCACGACGATCTGGATGTCGTCGCGCCCGAGCACCGGCTGCAGGAATTCCAGCTGGAAATTCCGCGACAACGTGGCCTGGACGCCCAGGCGCAGCGTCTGCCGGCTGGTCCGCGTATTGCGCAGTGTCCCGAGCAATTCGTCGCCGGTGGCGAAAATGGCGTCCGCGTGATCAAGGGTGATGCGGCCGACCTCGGTCAGGTGCAACTGCCGCCCACGTCGCTCGAACAGGACGTGGCCCAGGCGCTCCTCCAGCTTGCGGATCTGCACGGACAGGGCCGACTGGGTCAGGTTCAGGCGTGCGGCCGTGCGGGTCAGGTTGCCGTCGTGCGCGACGGCCCAGAAATAACGCAGGTGGTTGTAGTTGAGCGCGCCCATGACATTCGATTTTAGCGAATCGAATCAGCCGAACAATGAATTTTTCTTTGATCCCACCTGTTGCTAGGCTCGGCGAATAACCACAGCATTCCGGGAGACTCCCTTGCCACCGTGCCATGCGTCCATGGTCCCGACCCGACCGTCCGGCAGCCGCCGGCATGCTCGTCGCAGACCGAAGCCACGATGTGCCGGGGGGATGGCCGCGTGAGCCATATCGATTCCCGACTGACCACGGATGTCGATCGCGCCGTGAAGGTATTGCGTGACGGCGGCCTGGTCGGCCTGCCCACCGAGACGGTCTATGGCCTGGCGGCGGACGCCCGCCAGGCGGGCGCGGTGGCACGGATCTTCGCGTGCAAGCAGCGCCCGCCCGATCACCCGCTGATCGTTCACATCCACCGACCAGCACAGATTGCGCAGTGGGCGCGCGAAGTGCCTGCTGCCGCCTGGCTGCTGGCCGAAACCTTCTGGCCTGGCCCGCTGACCCTGGTGCTGCCGCGCCTGCCCGACGTACCCGACGGCGTCACCGGCGGCCTGGATACCGTGGCGCTGCGCGTCCCCGCGCACCCGCTGGCTCGAGAACTGCTGGCCCGGTTCGGCGGCGGCTTGGCCGCGCCCTCGGCCAATCGCCACGGCCGGGTCAGTCCGACCACCGCGCAGCACGTCTGGTCGGAGCTGGGCGACGCGGTGGATCTGCTGCTCGATGGCGGTCCCTGCCGCGTGGGCATCGAGTCGACCATCGTGGATTTCGCCGATGGCGGCATCCGCGTGCTGCGACCCGGTGCCATCACGGCCGACGACCTGCAGCGGGTCACCGGGATCGTCCCGTCCACACGCGCCGGTTCCGGTGTGCGCGCTCCCGGTGCGATGACCTCGCACTACGCACCAAGCGCCAAGGTAGTGCTGGTGGCGGCCGCGGATGCTCTGGCCGAAGTGGCGACATGGCGTGAGCGGGGTGCGCGTGCGGGTCTGCTCTGTGCTTGTCGGCCCGACGGCTTGCCAACCGGAGTGCCGTGGCTGTCGCTGGGCGTGGCGACGGCGCGGCAGGCGCAGCAGCTGTATGCCCGCCTGCGCCAGGCTGACGAACTGGGTCTGGACATACTAGTCGCGGTGCCGCCGACGGACACCGGCCTGGGCGTCGCGCTGCGCGACCGGTTGCTGCGCGCGGCCGGACGCGGGGATGGACGCGTGTTTGTGCAAGGCACGCCCCCTCCGGACCCGCAGGACTGATCGTCCGCCCCGACCGTTTTTGGCCGTCATGGCCTAGGTCCGGTGACCGGGCGCACCGGCGCACGCTGGTTTGCGTGCGCCCCCGGGCCGCGCTGGCTCCACCCCTTCGTACCCGAACCGCAATGTGCTGAGTGGCCCGGCCGTCGCCGGGCGTAGCGGGTCGTCATGCATCTCCCCCCGCGCCGGCCGCGCTGCGCGCGCACCCTGAGCATTCGTTTTGATAGAACGAAACAACGAAAATAATGAATTTTTATATTGGTTGGTCGATCGCTACCGTGCTGATCCAGCGATTCATCACGGAGATCCGCCTTGTCAGCCTACCTGGTTCCTCTTGCGGCACCCTTGCCGATGTTGCTTGCCGCCATCCTGTGCGCGCTCAGCCCGGGGCAACGCCCTCGCCGGATGGCCCGCCTCGCCGAGACCTGCGCCTTGCTGACCCTGCTGATCACCGTGGGCGCGCTGGTCGGACTGGTCAAGTGGGGATCGGGCGGCAGTGCGCTGCTGGGCATCGCCGGCATCGGATTGTCGGCACGACTGGACGCGGTGAGCGCCAGCATGCTGCTGCTGGTCGGCTTTGTCGGCTGGATCGTGGTGCGCTACACGCGCACGTATCTGGACGGCGAAGCGCGCCAGGGCGCGTTCACCGGCTGGCTCTGCGCGCTGCTGGCGGCGGTGCTGCTGCTGGTCGAGGCGGGCAACCTGGTGCAGCTGGTCGCCGCGTGGATCGCCATCAGCTTCGCCTTGCGCCGCCTGCTGCTGTTCTACCCCGAGCGCGTTGCCGCGCAACGGGCCGCACGCAAGAAACGGGTCTTTGCGACGCTGGGCGCCATGGCCCTGATCCTCGCCGCCTGCCTGCTCGCCTGGGGCTATGGCAGCACCGACATCGCGGCCATCAATGCGGCGGCACGCGCCGGGACGGCGCCGGGCACGGTGATCCCGGCCGCCGCCGCGCTGGCGCTGGCGGCGTTGCTGAAGTCCGCGCAGTTTCCCACCCATGGCTGGCTGACCGAGGTGATGGAGGCGCCGACGCCGGTTTCCGCCCTGCTGCATGCCGGCGTGATCAATGCCGGTGGCTTCCTGCTGATCCGCTTCGCCGACGTGCTGCTGCTGGCGCCCGGTGTCCTGGCGGCGCTGGCCATGCTCGGCGGGTTCACCGCGATCTTCGGCGCGCTGGTGATGCTGACGCAGCCGGCCGTGAAGACCTCGCTGGCCTTCTCGACAGTGGCGCAGATGGGCTTCATGACGCTGCAATGCGGGTTGGCATTGTTCCCGCTGGCCTTGCTGCATATCGTGGCGCACTCGCTGTACAAGGCGCATTCGTTCCTGGCTTCGGGCGGCGCGGTCGAACAGGTCAGCGCCACCCGGCGGCCGGGCCCGGTGGCGGTACCCGATGGCGCGGCCGTCGGCCGCGCGTTTCTGCTCGCGCTCGCCATCTATGCGGTCATCGGCACCGGCTTCGCCCTGCTGTTCGGGCTACGGCACGAGTCGCCGCAGGCGCTGGCACTGGGCGCGATCCTGATCTTCGGCGTGGCCTATCTGCTGGCGCAGGGGCTGGCCGACGCGGCGCCGCGGGTGCTGACCCGCAAGACGATGCTCTACTCCGTCGCCGCCGCGATCGGCTACTTCACGCTGCAGGTCGCCGCCAGCTGGGCCACCACCAGCACCTTGCCGGCCACGCCGGCACCAGACCGGCTTGCCTGGACGCTGATGACGCTGGCGGTCCTGAGCTTCGGCTCGGTCGCGGTGGCCCAGGCCCTACTGCCGCTGTGGTCCGGCCACCCCGCCGCCCGCGGATTGCGCGTGCATCTCTCGAACGGCCTCTACGTCAACGCCGTGCTTGAGCGACTGCTCGGCGGCTGGTCGGTACGCAAGACCCCATGATCACGCCAGAAAGAAATGCCTGCATGCCGAAGCAAGTCCCCGATGCCGACCTATCCGCCGCCCACTTCGTGCTGGGGGCGGCCCGACGGGCCGCCGCGCTGATTCCGCCGCTGTGGCCGCTGGCTTCGAGCGTGGCGGTCAATCCCTATCTCGGCCATACCGGCGAACCGCTGGCGCTGGTAGCGGCCCGGCTTCGTCGGGCGGCAGGGGTGCGCAGCACCATGCCACGTCGCTGGTACGCCGAACGTCTGCGTGCGGGCGACATCGGCGACGATGATCTGGCTGCCGCCCTCGCCGCCACGCCATCGGGCGCGGAGATCCCGACCCTGACGCAGTTGAAGGCGCTCACGGCGATCGACTCGCCCACGCCACGCGCACTGCCCAGCGTGGCCGATCTCGCCGCCCACTGCAGCGGGACCGACTGGCCCGGCATCGCGACCGCCCGCATCAGCCACTGGGCCGCCGATTACTTCGACCAGGGCCAGGCGCTGTGGGCTGCCGCGAAGGAACCCGGCAGCTATGCCGCGTGGCGCAGCGTGGCCAGCCTGGACCTGACTCCCGAGATTGCCGGCCTCAAGGGCTTTGCCTCGCGCGTGGCGAGCTTGCCCGATCTCGCCGCCGACGCGCTGGTCGCGTGTTCACGCCAGCTCGGTATCCCGCAGGATGCCATGCCGGCGTACTTCCACCGGCTGCTGATCGGGTTGGGCGGCTGGTCGCAAATGGCGAGCTACCGGCAATGGCAGGCTGAGTTAGCCGGCGGCCACGACAGCACGTTGATCGAACTGCTGGTGATCAGGCTGGTGTGGGAAGCGGCCCTGCACCAGCAGTATGCCGCGCAGATCGACCTGCGATGGAAAGACGCACTGGCGTGCTATGCCGAGCCCCTCGAACCGACCCGCGACGAGGTGCTTGATGCCATTCTGCAAGAAGCGTTCGAGCGCGCCGAGCAACGGAAACTCGCGGCGTTGATGGCGACCGAGGTAGCCGTGCGGCCCGCGGCGCGCGCCGCCCTGCAGGTGGCGTTCTGCATCGACGTGCGCTCGGAAGTGTTCCGGCGCGCGCTGGAGAGCGTGGATCCGTCGATCCAGACACTCGGGCTGGCCGGCTTCTTCGGCATCGGCGTGGCCTACCGCCGCCATGCCTCAGACGTGCTGGAGCCGCGGCTGCCGGTCTTGCTGCATCCCCAGTGGCATGGCCGCGCAGGGGCCGCCGATGCCGCCAGCATGCAGCGTGATCGGAGCGTTCGCATCCAGCGCCGCGCCACGCGGGCATGGGGTCGCTTCAAGCTCGCCGCGATCTCCTCGTTCGCCTTCGTCGAGGCCACCGGGCCGCTCTACATCGGCAAGCTGTTCCGCGACGGGCTCGCCCTGCGCCACGCGGCGAAGGCCGCCGATCCCGCCCCGCAAATCGAACCGGCACCCGCGCTAGACGCCCGCATCGCCATCGCCGAAGGCGCCCTGCGCGCGATGTCGCTGACCCGCGGCTTTGCGCGTCTCGTCGTGCTCTCAGGCCACGGCGCGAACGTCGTCAACAATCCCCACGCCAGCGGGCTCGACTGCGGCGCCTGCGGCGGCAATTCGGGCGAGGTCAATGCGCGCCTGATGGCGGGCTTGCTCAACGACCTCGACATCCGCGCCGGGCTCGCACAACGGGGCATCGCCATTCCCGCAGGCACCCTGTTCGCGGCGGGACTGCACCACACCACCACCGACGAATTGACCCTCTGCGATCTCGACCCGCCGCCGCCCACCCACGCCGACGACATCGCCCGGGCCAGACGCTGGTTCGCGTCCGCCGGTTCGCTTGCGCGCGCTGAACGGGTACTGCGCCTGCCCGGAGCCGCGCATGCCGCCGATGTTTTCCGGCGCGCCCGCGACTGGGCCGAGGTTCGTCCGGAATGGGCGCTTGCCGGGTGCCAGTCGTTCATCGTCGCGCCGCGCCGGCGTACCGCGATGCGCGACCTGGGCGGCCGCGCCTTTCTGCACGACTACGACTGGCGCCAGGACGAGGGCTTCGCCGTACTGGAACTGATCCTCACCGCGCCGGTGGTGGTCGCCAGCTGGATCAGCCTGCAGTACTACGGTTCCAGCGTGGCCCCGGAACTGTTCGGCGCAGGCAACAAACTGCTGCACAACGTGACCGGCGGGATCGGCGTGATCGAAGGAAACGGTGGCACGCTGCGCGCGGGCCTGCCGTGGCAATCGGTACATGATGGCGAACGGCTGGTGCATCGGCCGCTGCGGCTGTCGGTACTGGTAGATGCCCCGCGCGAAGCGATCAGTGCCATCCTCGCGCGCCACCCCGAGCTGCGCAGCTTGTTCCAGCACCGCTGGATGCACCTGTTCGCGCTGGACGAGGACGGTCGCATGGCGTGGCGCCATGACGGAGCGCAGGGATGGCAGGCGATGGCGGCAAGCCGGACCGCTCTGCCGGTGGCGGAGCACGCGCTGACATGAATGTGCTGCCCGCGCACTTGGCGACGCTCGAGGCCGAGGCGATCCACATCCTGCGCGAGGGGGTGGCCGAGGCCCGCCATCCGGTGCTGCTGTTCTCCGCCGGAAAGGACTCGACCGTGCTGGCCCATCTGGTGCGGCGCGCCTTCCATCCGGCGCCGCCACCGCTGCCGCTGTTGCACATCGACTCGACCTGGGAGTTCGGCGAGGTGCTGGCGTTCCGTGACGCCTTCGCCGCCACGCACGGCTTTCGGCTGCTGGTGCATGCCAACGAGGAAGGTCGCGCGCGCTCAATCAATCCGTTCGAGCACGGCGATGTCTACACCACGCTGATGCGCACCGAACCGCTGAAACAGGCGCTGCGCGACGGCGGCTACGACATCATCTTCGGCGGCGCGCGCCGGGACGAGGAGGCAAGCCGCGCGAAGGAGCGCATCGTTTCCGTGCGCAGTCGCAGCCAGGGCTGGGAGCCGCGCTCGCAGCGCGCCGAACTGTGGCGATGCTTCAACTGGCGCCGGGGCACCGGCGAGACGATCCGTGCATTTCCGCTCTCCAACTGGACCGAGCAGGATCTGTGGGCCTGGATCGTCCTGCGCCGCATCGAGCTGGCGCCGCTGTATCTGGCACGCGAGCGACCGGTGGTTTGGCGCCACGGCCTGCGCATCGTGGTCGACGATCCGCAACGCATGCACTGGCTGCCGGGGGAACGGGCGACACTCGAAAAGGTGCGCTTCCGCACGCTCGGCTGCTGGCCGGTGACCGCGGCACAGCCATCCGGCGCGCAAACGGTGGCCGACGTGGCCGCCGAAACGCTATTCGCCCGCACGTCCGAGCGCGCAGGGCGGATCAGCGACGAAGGTTCGCTCGAACGGCAGAAGCGGGAGGGCTACTTTTGATCGATGGCACAGGGCAACCCGATGCACGCACAGCCGGCGCGCCTCTTCCCTACGCCGGATACCGCGCCGTACTCACCACCATGCACGGCAAGGAATCGGTCATCGTGCCGAGCCTGCGCGATGAGCTGGGCTTGATGGTCGAAACGGCCGCCGGACTCGACACGAATGCACTGGGGACATTCACCGGCGAAATCCCCCGCGTCCGCAGCATCCGCGAGGCGGCCATCGCCAAGGCCCGGCTCGGCATGGCCGCCACCGGCCTGCCCATCGGCATCGCGAGCGAAGGCAGCTACGGCCCGCATCCGCTGATTCCGTTCGTGTCGGGCGGCATCGAGCTGATGGTGCTGGTCGATGACATGCGCGGCATCGTCATCGCCGAGCACCTGGTGGAGGATGCACCGGCGTATGCGCATGCAGAAGTCGCGACCTCGCAGCAACTCGAGGCCTTTCTCGACCGCATCGGCTTTCCGGACCATGCCGTCATCGTGAAACCGAATGTCCCTGCAGCGCCCCCGGTGCCGCTGCACAAGGGACTGCGCTCCACCCGCGCGGTGACCGAGGCGGTGATCCGCTGCGCCGCGTGTTCGTCGGACCACCAGGCCTTTGTCCAGACCGACATGCGCGCGCACATGAATCCCACCCGCATGGCATCGATCGGCCGCCTCGCCCACCGGCTTTGCGCACGCGCAACCCTGGCATGCCCGGCATGCGCGATGCCGGGCTACGGCCAGATCGATGTCGAAACCGGCTTGCCGTGCGCCTGGTGTGGTGGTCCCAGCGACCTGGTGCGACACGAGATCTTCGGCTGCTTTGCCTGCGACCATCGCGAGCATCGCCCGCGCGCCGACGGCCGCACTTGCGCCGATCCCGGCCACTGCCCGCGATGCAACCCGTGATCGCAGCGCAGGCCGCCGCGTGGAAAAGAGCATGCACGAGATACCTGATCGATGACTTCAAACGGAGGGCGGGATGCAACGGCAAGAGATCGACCTGGCCACGGCCAACCAGCGGATCGACTGGATCCTGCGCCACCCGGACATGAGTCCATGGCTGAAAACCACGCTGGAGGCCGCGCGCCAGTGCAATCCAGTCGCGGTGGCGAACGACCTGGAGCTGTTGAACTGCGCGCTGCGGCCCTGGTGCGAGATGTCGATACATGCCGCGGCCGCCGAAGCCGATGCTGCCGCGGATCGGGGATGAGGCAGCTGCGGCGGCATGGCGCCGGCGACGATTCAGGTCATCGCGCGGGTCGACGCAGGCTCACGCATCACCCGCTGCGATACGGGCATTTTCAAGCACTTCCGGGCGCGGTCCGCCGGCCAGGCACAGGCGCAGCATGCAGCCGCCGATGGCCTGCGTGGTGGTGAAGACCGACGGCAGTGCCGCTGCCGCCAGCGCCAGGATCGGCGTACCCAGCCAATAGGCCCAGCGGCGCCACGCATGTGGCGACTGCTCGCCCAGCACGGGGCGGACCACGCCGGGACGCAGGCTGGTGTGGGCGATGCCGGTCTGCCGCAATGCCTGTTCGGCCTCGCCCTTCACCCTTGTCGGCATCAGCCGGCTGTGCGAGTCCGCGCCGAGCCCGGACACGTAGACGAGGTAGCCCGCCGGATTGGATGCCGCGTAGGCTTTCGCCACGCGGGCCAGCACGCCGACGGTAGCTTCGCGGTACGCCGCTTCGGACATGCCCAGGGGCAGCGGGCCGGCACAGTAAAGGCAGGCATCAAGTCCGCGCAGGTCGAGGCCAGCAAGCGACGCCGCAGAGAAGTCCGTCACCTGCAGGACGCGGATCTTGTTGTCCGCCACCGCGAGCGGGCGGCGCACCAGCGCGGTCACCTGCGTCACCGCGGGCGCACGGCGCACAACCTCCAGCACGCCCTGGCCTACCAGGCCGGTTGCACCCACCAGCAGGATGCGTTTGCCCATCACGGCAGCGCTCCCCGGCGTTCCCGGCAAGCCCGCGAACAATGGCGGACCTCCTCCCAGTGCGCCGCCCATTTGCGCCGCCACTGGAACGCGCGCCCGCAGGTCGCACAGGTTTTCTGCGGCAGGTCGGCTTTCTTGCGCATGCGTGCCATGCCGTAGATCGTTATCTGGAAGCCAGCGTGCTGCGCCCGCCGTCTGCGCCGAACACTTGGCCGGTGATCCAGTCGGCATGTGCGGACAGCAGGAAACCGGCCAGCTGGGCGGCATCGTCGGGTTTGCCAAGCCGCCCGAGCGGGTGCATCGCCGCCACCGACTCGCGCAGGCGCGGGTTGCCGGTGATGCCCTTGGCCAGCGGCGTATCGGTCAGCGACAAGGCGATGGCATTGACCCGAACCGACGGCGCCAGCTCGGCGGCCAGCGCGCGGGTGAGCCCTTCCACGGCCGCCTTGGCCATGCCGACGGACGCGTGCAGCGCAAAGCCCAGCGAAGCCGCCACTGAGGAAAACAGCACGACCGAGGCCCGCTCCGGGCAGGCGCGCAAGGCCGGCATGGCGGCCTGCACGGCCAGCGCCGCGCCGGCGGCGTTGAGCCGGAAGTCCCGTTCCAGGTCGGCAGGCGTGAGCCGCGCCAGAGGCTTCAGGTTGATGCTGCCTACCGCATACACCAGGCCGCACAGCACCGGTCCCGTCTGGGCCATCACCCGTGCAAACGCATCGGGCTCCAGCACATCGGCGGCGGTCCAGGTGGCGTCCAGCTCCAGCGCCAAGGCCTGCAGGCGCCCGACATCTCGCGCAACCAGATGCAGCGGGTGGCCCGCCGCAGCAAGCTGCCGCGACAAGCAGGCGCCTACGCCACCGGTCGCACCGTATATCAGGAGTTTTCCGGCCATGTGACAGACAATCTCGTTATCCAATAATGTCGCGTACGCGGCCCGCACAAGAATGGATGCACGACGTTCGGCATCCGGATGCGGCGTGCCTGCGTACGGGATGACTTGCCGTTCGCGATGCGCGCTCCCATGCGCTATGGCGGCAAGCCGGACCGTCTTTCGATGTCAACGCGGCACGCACGGCAACACCAAGTCCCCTGCCCATGCCACGTCTTCAACGAAGATGACGCGCCGATGGCACCAGGCACCGGTTCAGGAAGCCGATTGATCGGGCGCATCGCGATGCACCGGCCATCCTGCGCCCACCCGCGCAAGAGCGGACGCATCCAGCCGA
>DAHUXL010000028.1 GCA_027307195.1 Rhodanobacter sp.
GCGGCTCAAGGGCGCACACATCCAGATGGACATGGTCACCGTCACCGGGACCGAGAACATCATGATGGCCGCCACCCTGGCGCAGGGCACCACGGTGATCGAGAACGCCGCGCAGGAACCCGAGGTGGTCGATCTGGCCCACTGCCTGATCGCGATGGGCGCGCAGATCGAGGGCGCCGGCACCTCGACCATGATCATCCACGGCGTCGAGCGCCTGCATGGCGCCGAATACGACGTGCTGCCCGATCGCATCGAGACCGGCACCTTCCTGGTCGGCGCGGCGATGACCGGCGGCAAGGTGCGCACGCGGCATGCGCGTGCCAACACGCTCGACGCCGTGCTGTCCAAGCTGGAAGAGTCCGGTGCTCACATCTCCACCGGCGACGACTGGATCGAGCTGGACATGGGTGGGCGACGGCCGAAGGCGGTCAACATCAGCACCGCGCCGTACCCGGCCTTTCCGACCGACATGCAGGCGCAATTCACCGCGCTGAATTGCGTCGCCGAGGGCACCGGCGTGGTCACCGAGACAGTGTTCGAGAACCGCTTCATGCATGCGCAGGAATTGCAGCGCCTGGGTGCAAACATCCAGCTCGAAGGCAATACCGCAGTAGTGCAGGGCGTAGAGCAGATGAGCGGCGCGCCGATCATGGCGACCGACTTGCGCGCGTCAGCCTGCCTGGTGCTGGCCGGGCTGGTGGCGAAGGGCGACACCATCGTCGATCGCGTGTATCACATCGACCGCGGCTACGAGAACATCGAGGAGAAACTCGGCGTGCTCGGCGCGAAGATCCGCCGCTTGCCGAACTGAGTCGTCTTCACTGCAAAGGAGAGCAGGGCATGGCGTTCTACTGGCGATTGAAAGACATCCCGGAATTGCGCAACGTACCTGTGAAGGATCGGCGGGAATGGTGGCGCGAGGCGGTGGTACGAAGTCGGACGAGTCGCGCCAAATGGGTCTTTTTTACCGTCATGCTGATTTCGCTGACCGGTGTGAGCACACTGGTTCGCCACATGGGCTGGGGTGTTCTTGCGCGCTTCGGCTGTTACGCGGTCGTCGGCGCCACTCTGGGGTTAATCCAGGAAATTTCATATCAGCAGCCGCATGCGCGGGCATGGTTGCGTCTGCACATCAACGAAGAAAGCCTTGATTGACTCGATCGAGATGAGCGCCGCGGTTACTGCTGGTGGTAGCTCACCAACTCCATCGTCAGATCGCCGCCGTCGTGCTGCGACAGTTTCACCGGCAGCAGGTAGCGGGTCGGTACGTACCACGCGCTGAAACCGCGCTCGGCGTCGGTGCGGTCGATCCGTTCGGCGTTGAAGTTGCCGGCCGGAACCTCGATGGCTTCCTTGCCGGTCACCTTGAAGCTCTGCGTCTGCACCTGCTGGCGCACCGCGACCGGCAGGGTGATCTGCTGCTTGCCGTCGCGCAGCGCCACACCAAGGGCCAGTGACGTGGTATTGCGCTCGACCATGCCGGGGCTGGCCGGATAGGTCTGCGGACCCTTGCCTTCGTCCAGGGTCACCTGATTGCTGGCCCAGTCGACGGTCATGTGCCGCTGCTTGTTCTTGATGCCGGTCTGCAACTGGTAGTCGTAGCTGACCGCTTCGGGCGCCTCGCCTTTCCAGCGGAAACGCGAGGCCTCGGTGAGGCTGGCGCCGAGCATCGCTGCCAGTCCGCCGGTGCTCTTGACGTCCTTGCTGTAGATCCACTCGCCGTTGCCGGCGCTGCGCAGGGTCACGGTGGCGACGCCCATCGGCTCGCCGCCTTGCGACACGTTATAGGTGGCGGTGAAGGCGCCGGGCGCGGTGGCGAGGACGGCCTGGCTGCCGAGCAGCAGGCCGAGGCCGAATACGGGAGCAAGCAGGGTTCGGATAGTCATGCGCCGAGTCTGCCGGCGCCGGGCTGAACCGGGGATCACTCTGCGGGCCGCAGGCCTTCATTGCCGAGCACCAGCGGCTTGTGCAAAAGCTGTCCGTCGAATCGCGCCGCGTGACCATCCCATTGCAGGCGTCGACTGGCCAGCAAGCCCAGCACCGCCGGCAGCAGTCGATGTTCCAGCGGCAACAGCCGTTGCGCGAGCTGGTGTTCGTCGTCGCCGGCGGTAATCGCGAGGCGGGCCTGGGCGATCACCGGGCCACCGTCCAGCTCGGCGGTGACGAAATGCACGCTGGCGCCGTGCTCCCGGTCGCCCGCTTCCAGTGCGCGGCGATGGGTATGCAGGCCGCGGTATTTCGGCAGCAGCGACGGATGGATATTGATCATCCGGCCCACCCATGGCGTCAGCGCCTCGCCATCGAGGATGCGCATGAAGCCGGCCAGCACCAACCACTCGGCGCCGCTGGCGCTGATGCGGGCGAACAGATCCAGATCGAACGCGCGCCGATCCGGATAACTGCGTGGATCGAGCGCCAGCGTGGGGATATTGGCCGCTTCGGCCAGTCGCAATGCACCGGCATTGGCCTTGTCGCTGCCGACCAGCACGAACTCGACCGGCAGCTCGCCACGCTCACGCGCATCGAGCAGCGCGGCAAGATTGCTGCCGCGCCCAGAGGCGAGCACGGCGACACGTGGCAATGGTGTGGTCATCGAACGCGTGCAGAGTCGTGGTCAGCCGATCTGCACGCGTTCGTCGCCCTGTGCGGGCACGATCGTGCCGATCACCGAACTGGCCAGGCCGTGCTTCGCCAGCTGGGCCGCGGCAGCACTGACCGCATCGCGCGGCAGGATCACGGTGAAGCCGACGCCGCAGTTGAACGTGCGCCACATTTCCTCACGCGCCACGTTGCCTTCGCGCATCAGCCAGTCGAACACGGGCGGCAGCACGAGGGTGCTGGCATCCAGTGCGATGCCCAGACCGTCCGGCACCACGCGGATGATGTTTTCCTTCAGGCCGCCACCGGTGATGTGGGCCATGCCGTGCACCGGGGCCGACTTAAGGAGCTCAAGCATCGACTTCACGTAGATCGTGGTCGGCGCCATCAGCGCATCGGCCAGCTTCACGCCGCCAAGATCGAGGTCGAGCGGATTGCCGGCGCGCTCGAGAATCTTGCGGACCAGCGAGTAACCGTTCGAGTGCGGACCCGACGAGGCCACGCCGAGAATCACGTCGCCGGCGACGATCCCTTCGCCGCCGAGCATCTGCGACTTCTCCACCGCACCGACGGTGAAGCCGGCCAGGTCGTATTCGCCCGGCGGATACATGTCCGGCATCTCGGCGGTCTCTCCGCCGATCAAGGCGCAACCGGCCAGTTCGCAACCTTTCGCGATACCGCCGACCACGGCGACCGCGGTATCCACATCGAGCTTGCCGGTGGCGAAATAGTCGAGGAAGAACAGCGGCTCGGCGCCCTGCACCAGCACGTCGTTGACACACATGCCGACCAGGTCGATGCCGATGGTGTCGTGGCGGTTGAGGATCTGCGCCAGCTTCAGCTTGGTGCCGACGCCGTCGGTCCCGGACACCAGCACCGGCTCCATGTAGCGGCCGGACAGGTCGAACAGGCCGCCGAAGCCGCCCAGTCCGCCCATCACCTCGGGGCGGGAAGTGCGCTTGACCAGCGGCTTGATGCGTTCGACCAGCGCATTGCCGGCGTCGATGTCAACGCCAGCGGCGCGGTAGGTGAGGGCGTCAGACATGGCGAGGACCTTGGTCAGGATCTGCGGCGTGGATGCAACGCGCAAGTTTAACAGCTTGTGGCGCCGTTGCCGGCCGCCGGATGCCGGTTTGGTGACGGCTCCGATGGACGCTGGGGGCGCGATTGGGCAGACTTCCGGGAGCTTTCCTCCGAAGATGCCCACACCCATGCGCCTGTCCCGCCTGCTGATCGTCGCCCTGTTGCTGGGTTTTGCCGCACTGTCGCCGCTGCATGCGCAGAGTTCGGGCTCGCCGTACTCGGTCGTCGTGCCGGTGGCCGACACCAGCGACGCGCAACGCGATCAGGCGTTCGCCACCGCGCTCGGGCAGGTGCTGAC
>DAHUXL010000030.1 GCA_027307195.1 Rhodanobacter sp.
ATGGCTGCTGCCCACATATTGAGCTGACCAGAGATTTTCGGAGGTTTCCATGGCAACGGGTTGGGCAGGCGATGGCGCCGTGCAGGACCAGATCGACGCCACGGTCAACGACGCGGTGCAGCGCGCACGCCAGCAGTTGCACAAGGGCCCCGGCCTGGCGCGCTGTGAGGAATGCGATGCGCCGATTCCGGCGGCGCGGCGCGAGGCTGTGCCGGGTGTGCGTCTGTGCGTGTCCTGCCAGGAAGCACACGACGAAGAGCACCGCGGCGCCGGCCTCTACAACCGCCGCGGCAGCAAGGACAGCCAGCTGCGCTGAGCAGCCTTGCGGCGGAATGCACTCGGCCAGGCCGCGTCAGGAGTTCGCTTCCAGCCGCGTGGCGATGCGTACCTCCCCGGTCAGTACCTTGTGGATCGGGCACAGGTTGGCGATCTGCAGCAGGCGTTCGCGCTGCTCGTCGGTCAACGATCCCTGCAGGGTGATCGCACGTGTGATGTCGTTGCCGGCGGCAGGTGTACCGTCAGGATTGAAGCCCAGCTCGACGCCGACACCGGTCAGCGGCCACTGCTTGCGCGCGGCATACATCTGCAACGTGATCGCGGTGCATGCACCAAGCGCCGAAAGCAGCAGGTGGTGCGGCGACGGGCCGGCATTGGCACCGCCCGCCTCGGCTGGCTCGTCCGCCAGCCAGCTGTGTCCAAGCTCATCGGTCAGTGTCACCGTGAATGGCGTGGGGCCGGTGACAGCGTGGATGGTGGCAGGGGGCATGGATGTGTTCTCCGAAGGTAGGCTCGCGTCATCATCGCCTCATTAGCGTGCCCATGCCAAAGAATCGTTTGCCTGGGGCAATCTCCCCACGGGATTTTCTTCGGAACGTAACCGAAGGACTTCGCGTTGCGGAGATTTCGCGCAGGGCGAGTCATCGCTGGTCGACAAGGCTGATGCTGGCGAGGCCGCTCGACCCGCAGCTGGGCGTGCTGCTGAACAAATCCGGAGACTGGCCACTCGACGATTGCGAACCGTCTCTGTCAATGAACCTGCAGATCCATTTAGGTTTATGCAATCCAGGGAACCATGATGCGGCCCGAAGCGCTTCGAGCTTGCCGGCTGCAGCATCTGATTGATCGACGCCTCACGCCAGCCGGCGCGGCGATTCGTGGATCAGGCCTGCCACTTGAATGGACGCCTCATGCGCAGGAAGCTTGTGCGTATGGACTGCCCGGTGATGGCAGCCAATAGAAGGGAGGAGGTATGGTCAGGTTGCGGTCGGTGATTTTCCTGCTGCCGTTGTGCCTGCTGCTGGCCGCCTGTGCCACGGGCTCATCGTATGGCCGGTACGGGGACCATGCCACGCCATTCGATACGGCCCGGAAGAATTGCGATGCGCTCGCGGCGGCCCAGTCGGAAGGGCCGGCGCGCGATGCCACCTTTGATGCCTGCATGAACGGGGAAGGCTGGCAGCGGCGTTGACCGCTGCCTGGCAACCGACTGTGGAATAGTTGGTGTCGGACAGTCACGTACCGTTGCAGCACGATCGTGGAGTATCGTGGGCACAGTCATTTTTCTTAGCCGTGCTTGCCGGGGGGGCACAGGCCATTTCTACCTCTTCGAACCAATCCGAACTTGCGCCAGGCATCAACTACTTTTTTGCCGTGCTGCCGGATGACCACGCGAAGTCCGAGATCGTCGGCGTGAGCGAGCGTTTCCGCAAGTCGCATCGGGTCAGCGGATCGCCGGTCGGCATCGATGGCTTGCATCTGTCGCTGTGCCCGATGGGCAAGCCCGAGCGGCTGCGGCAATCCCTGGAAAGTGCCTTGCTGGCTGCCGCCGGCGAGGTGCATGCCATGGGCTTTGTCGCCACCCTGGATTCGGCGATGCGCTTCAGCGCCAAGGACGGTCAGTTCCCGTTCGTGCTGTGTGCGGACACCGCCACTACCGAGTCGGCATTGCAGTTGCGCAAGGCGATTGCCGCAGCGCAGGCTCATATGGGACTGCAGGTAAGCGGAGTCTCCAGCTTCCTGCCGCATGTGACCGTGTTGCAGGGCCATGCGATCGACACGATCGAGGAGTCGATCACACCGATCTATTGGCGTGTACATGAGTTCGTGCTGATCCGCAGCTTCTTCGGTCAGTCCAGATATGAAGTGATCGGGCGCTGGCCGCTGGCGATCCAGCCTGAGCCCGAGGTCCATGACCTGCTGGCGGAAATGGCCAACATGCCGGAGCTGCCCGATCTGCCTGACTAAGAGTAGTGGATGGTGCGAGATCCACGAGCGCACATGTCATTTGCGCAGGTCAGCCGGTAGTCGACTCGACGAAGGTCACCATGTTGCCGTCGGGATCGCTGACCGGGACGAAGCGCATGAAGTGGGTAGCGGCCTGTGGCGATGCGGCGTCGATCTGTCGCCCCTGCAACCCGGCCAGTACCTCGTCGAGGTCGTCGACGATGATGCCGACCGAGGCCCAGCCTGCGCGGTTCGGCTGGTCAACCTTCCTGGGCAGCACCTGGATGGTGGTGGATTTGGCGATCTGCCATTCGGCGCATGATGCGTTCGGACGATTGTCGGGTGCGCGGCCGAACAGGCGGGCATACCAGGCGCTGGAGGCAGCGAAATCGCTCACAGCAACGGTGGCGAGAACCTGATGTGCGTTCATGACGAGTCTCCGCGGTGGCAAATACAGATTTAGCGCTTTGTTGATGTCGGGCGCGTGAAGTGCGGAGTGACGGCCCATTTTCCCATGTTGCGCGCCGATTTTCCGCATTTCCGATTCAGACAGGTACATATCGCCCCGTATGCTCGTGGCCTGATCGAATGAACTGCCAGGATCGACCGATGCAGACTCTCGCTTGCCCGCTATGTGCCATGGAAAACATCTACCCGGATGGCGACAACCATGTCTGTGCCGACTGCGGTCATGAGTGGCCGATCGCGGCGGCCACGGATTCGGCTGACGCCAGCGTGGTGGTGCGTGACGTCAACGGCAACGTGCTCAACAGCGGCGACACGGTGACGGTGATCAAGGACTTGAAGGTGAAGGGTTCGTCGATTCCGCTGAAGCAGGGCAGCGTGATCCGCAATATCCGCCTGGTCGATGGCGATGCTGAGCACATCGAAGGCAGCTCGGACAAGATCAAGGGCCTGGTGCTGAAGGCCTGCTATTTGAAGAAAGCCTGACCACGGTTGCGCCGGATGGCCTGGGCCGGGGTCAAGATGCCGGTCCGGAAGTAGCGAAGCGCTCGATGAATTCCGTCGCCGGCTCCGGTCGTCCCAGGTGGAAGCCCTGGCCGAAATCGCAGCCCATGCCGGCAAGCATGTCCTGGGTGAGCTGATCCTCGATGCCTTCGGCGATGGTCGTCAGGTCCATGTGATGGGCCATGTTGACGATGGCGCGCACGAGCTTTTCAGTATGCGGATCGCTGCGCACGGCGCTGACCAGCGACTGGTCGAGTTTCAGTTCGGTAGCCGGAAACTGGCGCAGGTAGGCAATCGAGGCGTAGCCGGTGCCGAAATCGTCGATGGCGATGCGCACGCCATGGTCACGCAGGCGGCGCAGCACCTGCACGCTCAGTTCGAGATCGTTGACCAGCATGGTCTCGGTGATTTCCGCAACCACCGAGGTCGGCGGCACACCCCAGATGTCGAGTGCGCCGATGAGTTGCTCGAGCATGCCGGACCGCGACAGCACACGCGGCGAGAAGTTGATGGCCAAACTCAGTCCACGTGCGTCGGTCATGCTCGCAGCATGCCGCAGGGTGGGGTTGACGCTCCAGCGGGTCAGTGCCGAAATCAGATCGCTCTGTTCGGAAAACGGCACGAAGCTGGCAGGAGACATTCGCCGTGGCGCAGGCTGTTCCAGCGCGCCAGCGATTCGACGCCCGCGATATGCCGGGTCTGCAGGTTCCAGATTGGTTGGAAGAAGACTTGCAGGCGCTTGGTCTCGATCGCCTCGCGCAGTTCCTCGTAGAGGATATCGACCTGGATGTCGTGCGGCTGGTAGATCGTGCAAAGCTCGCCGCGGCGCTGCGCCCCGTCCACCTCCATGCCGGCACGGCGGCACAGCAAGTCTGCGCTGGGGCCGTGTTCCGGATACAGCGCAATGCCCATGACCGGCCGCACCTGCCACGGCGATGCCGCCCCGTTCAGCGGTTGCTCGAAAGCCTGGATCAGCCGGGTGCCGGCCAGCAGCGCATGGTTGTGATTGAGCAGGCCGGGCAGCAGCACGACGAAGCTGTCGTCACCGGCCTTGAATACCTGGTCGATCGGGCGCAGCGACTGCGTGATCAGCGCATGCGCCTTCTCCTCGGCCTGTTCGCCCTGCTCGTAACCGAAGCGCAGGCTGATCTGGCGCAGGCCGGGTACGCGCAGGACCAGTACGGCGAAGCACTCGTCGGCAGCGTGGATATGTTCTTCGATGGCAGTAAAGATGCTTGTACGGTTCAGCATGATTCGGTCGGCCTCGATCCCGGAGGGCATGCGGGTAGCAGCTGGTCCGTCATTGCAGAAACTGCTCGGCGACATCGATGTCGTAGTCGCTCGCGGCCACGCTGCGCACGATGTCGACAGCGCCCTTGTCGCGCTGGTTCATCAGGTCGACCTGCCGGCTGAGCTGATGGAGCAGTCTTGTGGAGCGGATTCGGTGGATCGCGGCCGCAGCCGTGTGGAAGCCGGTTCTATAGCGACGACTTGTCGGCCATCAGCAAGCGGTTGTCGTACTACCACCTCGCGCCATACATCGCGTCGTCGGCGTGCCGCAGCAGCTGCTTGTCTCAGTCGCCGTACTCGGGATAGGCGGCCATGCCGATGCTCGAGGATATGTGCAAACGGTGGTCGGCCGGCTCGAACGGCGGGTCGAGCGCGGCGCGGACTTTCTTGGCGACTGCGAAACGAATCTATCGTCGCCGACCCGTGTAGTACGCAATGGCTGATGCGCTGGTGACATCATCCTGCGCTGCGTAGTCAGCGGCACGGCGGGCCATTGATCGTGAAGCAGTCGAATCTGCCGTCAAAGATGATAGTGATTATCATTGTCGGTTCGATGTCGCTCGGTTAAAGTTGACGGGACTCCCTTGCCGCGCTCAGGCCTTATGTCGCTGTCCCACCATTTCCTCCGGTCCACCCGCACCATTCATCTGTATCTCGGCGTGTTCACCGCCCCGATGCTGCTGTTCTTTGCAATCACCGGCGGATTGCAGAGCTTCAGCCTGCACGAAACCACCCGTGGCAGCAGCTACACGCCACCGGCGTGGCTGGCGAGCATGGCGCAACTGCACAAGAAGCAGACCATCGTGATCCCCGTGCGGCGCCCGCGTTCGCCGGAAGCGCAGCCCGCTGCAACGAATCCTGGCGCAGCGGCAATAATCCCGCCGCAGGCCGGCACTTCAGCCGAAGCGCGGGCAACCACGCCGTCGAATCAGCCGGTCGAGCGTGCCGATGCGAAGCCGAAAAGGAACCTGCTGCCGATGAAGATCTTCTTCGCGCTGGTGTCGTTGGGCTTGCTCACCTCGGTGTTGAGCGGTCTGTATATGGCCTGGCGCTTCAGCCGCAAGCCGAGGCTTTTCAGTGTGACCCTGTTCGCCGGAATCATCGTGCCGCTACTGCTTCTGCTGTTCTGAGCGCAGGTCGCAACTGACACGAAGACGGCGGCTTTTCGTGACCGCCGTCTTCGTGTCGCATGCTGCCGTTTATGTCAGTACGAGGGATACCTCAGACGATGGTCAGCGTGACATCGATGTTGTTGCGGGTGGCGTTGGAGTACGGGCACACGATGTGCGCCTTCTGCACCAGCGCCTCGGCATCGGCACGCGGCAGGCCGGGAATCGAGATGCTCAGTTCGACCTCGATGCCGAAGCCGGTCGGGATTGGGCCGATGCCGACCTGGCCGGTCACCTGCGTATCGGCGGGAAGCTGCAGCTTCTGCTGGGCCGCGACGAATTTCATCGCGCCAAGGAAGCAGGCCGAGTAACCGGCGGCGAACAGCTGCTCTGGGTTGGTGCCGTCGCCACCCGCACCGCCGAGTTCCTTCGGTGTGGTCAGCTTGATGTCGAGCGCGTTGTCGGACGAGGTGGCGCGACCGTCACGGCCGCCGGTGGCGGCGGCTTTGGAGCGATAGAGGACTTTTTCGATGGACATGGGATATCTCCTGTTCTGGGTTGGTTGTGCTGCTGCTTATTTATAGCTAGCTATTTGATAGCGCGCTACTTTAATGGACAAAAAAGACGAATCGATCAGATTCCGCTGGAAAGCCTGCTGCGTAGATCCTGCAATTCGCCTTTCAGGTGCTTCAGTTCGTTGGGCGTGCAGCGGGTGGCGCAGAACACCGACTCCTGCACCTTGCCGGCTTTGGCCTGCAAGGTCCTGCCGCGGGAAGTCAGGGTGATGACAACATGCCGCTCGTCCTCACGAGAACGCAGCCGCGCCACCAGTCCGGCAGTTTCCAGGCGCTTCAGAAGTGGCGTCAGCGTGGCCGAGTCGAGGAACAGCCGCGCACCGATCTCCGACACGCTCTGGCTCTCGTCCTGCCACAGCACCATCATCACCAGATACTGCGGATAGGTGAGACCCAGCGGTTTGAGCAGCTTGCGATACACCTTGTTCATCGCCAGACCGGCCGAGTACAACGCGAAGCACAGCTGTGCATCCAGTTTCGGCGTGGCTGCGGCGATGACCGATGGCGATGGGCGGGAGGTGCTCATGGCTGCGGATATTAAATAGTGCGCTATACAATTGCAAGCTATTTGGAGAAATACTTTCCTGTGCGTCCGTCCGTTACGATGCTGTCCAGCCACCATGAGTTCTGTCCATGAACCGTCGCATGAGATCTCTCCTGCAACTCGGCACCGCCGCGATCTTCGTATTTGCCGCCATCAACGTGCAGACGAGGGAAGCGCATACCGCCCCCCGGCGTGAAGTGCTTGGCGCGGTGGATTCGCTGTTCGACGCCATGGCGAAACATGACGTGGAGGCCTCGCGCAAACTGATCGTGCCAGGCGCCAGTTTCGTGGTGGTGAAACCCGATGGCGCCGTGGCAATGGAGCATGACACCGACTACCTGGATTCGTTGGCCAGGCACAAGGACGCGTTCCGCGAGCGCATCTGGAACGCGCAAGTGACGGTGCAGGGCGATATCGCGCAGGTGTGGGCACCGTACGACTTCCACCTCGATGGGAAACTTTCCCATTGCGGCATCGACAGTTTCAGTATGGTGCGCACGGCCGAAGGCTGGCGGGTCGCGGGCGTCAGCTACACCGTCCGGAAAGTGGATTGTGCACCGAGTCCGCCAGGTACGAAGAATTAGCGATCGACGTTTGGTGCAGGTGAAAGCCAATGGAGCAGAGTTGGCCATGACCGAGCATCCGGCAGCTGCCTCGTTTCCGCCTGTCAGTGGACAGGAGAGGCCGGGATCTGGCCCGGATGAAGCATCGCGTATTCGGCCAGCTTGTCTTGCAGGAAGGCGGCCGAATCGACGACGCGTCCATCCTTGAACCGGATCGTGTACTTGGTTCCGGACATCGACGAGCCGGTGCCGCAGTACGTGATGAAGTCTTCGGCCGTCTTCACGCGGCTGCCGGCAAAGCGCAGTTTCAGGCGCATGTGGTCGGCAGCGTGAGTGGCATCGTATTCAGTGCCGTTGCGGATGAAGGCCGCACCCTGCAAGGTGGCCACCGACTCGATCAGGTAGGCGATCTTTCGCTGCTCGACATCCTGCTGGGCGAACGCCGGCAGTGCCAGCAAAGCGAACAGCACTATGGCCGCGATCATCTTGTGCACGGGTTCGCTCCGTTGCCGCGGGTGATGTGCCGTCGGCGTTGTGTCGGGTGGCAGTTGCGCAGGTCGTTCAGAGCATGCCCTCGATCGGCATGAAGCGGAGCAGGTACACCTCCAGTCGGCGTTTCGTGCTGGCCTCGGGATCGCGGTGATAGGTCGCCAGCTTGCCGTTTTCGCTGTCCTGCCATTGCATGCGACCGCCATGCGGCCCGCTCAGCGTCACATGATAGGCGCTGGCAGGCTGGATCGCGGTGTCGAAGAAATTCGTCACGGCCACGGCCAGCGCCGGGCAGTCGACGATGAGGCCCATTTCGGTGTTGAGCAGCTTAGAGCGCTGGTCCATGTTCATCGAACCGATGAAGACCAGCTGCCCGTCGACCACGATCGCCTTCGCGTGCAGGCCGACGCCAGAGGAGGTGCCTTTCGAGGTCGCTGGCTGTTCCACGCCGGCGGCGGGGCGCAGTTCGTACAGCTGCACACCGCCTTCGAGCAACGCGCGACGATAGCGTGAGTAGCCCGCATGCACGGCGGCCTCGTCGGTGGATGCGAGCGAATTGGTCAGTACCTTCACTGCCACGCCGCGGCTGACCATGTCGGTGAAGTACTGCGTGCCGTCGTCGCCGGGGATGAAATAGGGCGAGATCAGCAGTACGTCCTGCTTCGCCTGATCGGTCATCGACTTGACCCGCGGGCCGATGCGCAACGCGCGCGTTTCTTCCTTGCTGGCATCGATCTTTGCAGGCTGGTCGGCGACCAGCGTGGCCGAGCCCCAGAACCATGCGCCGGGACGATCGCCGGAGGGGCCGTTGGGCAGCTTGTCCAGGGTCGCCTGTGCGTAGTCGCTCTGCGCGAACTTGCGCGCGTCGCGGCCCAGGTCCACGCGCAGCTGTGCCAGGTCGTAGTGGCTGGCGTGCTTGCCCTGAAAGGCCTGGACCGGCAGCGCGGCGTCGCAGTTCCAGTATTCGTCGAACGCATGCGAGGCTTGTTTCACCACCGGCCCGATTGCGATCAGGTCGAGGTCGCGGAAGTTGGTGTCGTTGCTGGCGTCGAAATACGCGTCGCCGATATTGCGACCCCCGACGATCGCCACGTTGCCATCCACGATGTACGACTTGTTGTGCATGCGGCGGTTGAGCCGGTGCGCGTCAAGCAGGAACTGCGTGGCCTTGGACAGCGGCGATGGCTTGCGCGTGTGGAATGGGTTGAACAGGCGGACCTCGATGTTTGGGTGCGCATCCAGCGCGTCCAGCATGTCGATGGCGTTCGTCGCACTGATGTCGTCGACCAGCAGCCGCACGCGCACACCACGATCCGCCGCGGCCAGCAGGTGCTGCGCCACCAACCGGCCGGTCGCGTCGTTGTTGAAAATGTAGTACTGCAAGTCGATCGAGTGTTGCGCATGATCGGCCAGTGCGACGCGGCTCATCAGCGCATTGTTGCTGAGCGTCAGCAGACGGAAGCCGGATTCATCGACATGCTGGTTCGCTTCGGCGCGTATATAGCGCCCGCTGGGCGTGGCGGTGGCCGGCGGCAGCGCCTTCGACGGTTGCTTGACGTAGTCGGTGCGCAGCGTCGAGCAGGCGCCAAGCAGCAGCCCAATGATCACCATGGTGGCGATCACGCCCGTATGTCGCGCTATCACTTTCACGTCTGTGTCCTTCTCTCAAGCGGGATCCAGAACGGCCACCGCGTCACGCGTGTGCCCATCTTGAAGACACAAACGCCATTACGCTGGCCCGATCGCTGGATCCGGATTCGGGCACGCTGGCACTGTGCCTCCGACATTGTGAACGCGGCGCGAGAGCTGCCCGTTCGGAGCACGGCCAGCACCGTGTACAGCGTCTTCACCACCACTTCGCCGATCGTGCCGCGTGGTCAGTCCAGCGGTGCCATCATCACCAGCTTGTCGACGGCGTAGCCGCGTTGCCGTGCCCGCTGCCGAATGTCGTCGAACAGCGTGTGCGGCATTTCACGATGGCGCGACAGGATCCACAGATATTTGCGGCTGGGGCTGCCGACCACGGCCCATTGGTAGTCGGAAGCCACCTCGATCACCCAGTAATCGGCCCACGCCTGCGGCAGCCAGGTCAGCCACTTCGGCACAAAGCGCACCTTGAGCGCGGCAGGCTGGTCCGGCGTGATCTTCGCCATGCCATCGACGCTGGCGATGCCATTGCTGGTACGACAAGTGTTGTGCACGTGGATGCTGCCATCGGGGTTCGGTGTGTAGGTGGCGATGACGGCACCCAGGCACTTGCGCTGGAAATACATCGGCAGATGCGCGATCTCGTGCCACTGGCCGGCATAACGCTGGAGATCGAGTGCAGGCACCGGCTGGTTGGGCAGCGTGGCGGCCATCGACGCAGGCAAGGTGGCGGTCAGCAGTGCTGTCAGCAGCAGTGAACGGAGCATGCGGTTCTCCTCGCGCGATGACACAGCGTATCAGTGCGCTCACAGGTATGGGTGAACGGACCGGGTGCGAAGGTGAGTGCCACTTGCACGGAACTTGGTTCAAACATTCCGGTCACGGTCCGTCGACCGGGCGGCATCTATATCTGGAAGCGCCTGCAATTCTGCGGCGGCTGACGAGGGCACAACGTGGACAAGAATCGCACCGAGGGTACCAAGCACGAGGTCAAGGGCGCCGTGAAAGAAGTGGTCGGCAAGGTCACGGGCAACAAAGTCAAGGAAGTTGCCGGCAATCTGGAAAAGAACGCCGGAAAAATCCAGAAGGAAATCGGCAAGGCCGCCGACGATGCACGACACGCTGCGGACAAGCGCAAGCATTAGAGCTGGCGTGCATGTCGCCCGCCCACTGAATAGGGTGCGGCGGTGCCGAGAAAGCGGGCGCCAGATGGCGTCCGTTTTTCGTCTCGATAGTGTGAGCCATCGATGATGGGTAGCCCGCACGCCGGTCTGGGCATACCATCGGCTTCCTCCGCATCCACCATTCCCCAGGAGATCGCGTGCAGCCGATCATTTCTGTCAGACAGCTCAGCAAGACTTACGCCTCGGGATTCCACGCACTCAAGCAGATCGATCTGGAGATTCGCCAGGGCGAGATCTTCGCGCTGCTGGGTCCGAACGGCGCTGGCAAGACCACCCTGATCAGCATTATCTGCGGCATTGTCAACCCGAGCGAGGGCACGGTGCTGGCCGATGGCCATGACGTGGTGCGCGACTATCGCGCGGCGCGCGCGAAGATCGGCCTAGTGCCGCAGGAACTGACCACCGACGCGTTCGAGACAGTGTGGAACACGGTCAGCTTCAGCCGCGGCCTGTTCGGCAAGAGCGCGAATCCGGTGCATGTCGAGAAAGTGCTGAAGGAGTTGTCGCTGTGGGGCAAGAAGGACAGCCGGTTGAGGACGCTGTCCGGTGGCATGAAGCGGCGCGTGATGATCGCCAAGGCGCTGTCGCACGAGCCCCAGATCCTGTTTCTGGATGAGCCGACCGCCGGCGTCGACGTGGAACTGCGCCGCGACATGTGGGCGATGGTGCGTGCGCTGCGCGCCAGCGGCGTCACCATCATCCTGACCACGCATTACATCGATGAGGCCGAGGAGATGGCCGACCGCATCGGCGTGATCAACAAGGGCGAACTCATCCTGGTCGAGGACAAGG
>DAHUXL010000035.1 GCA_027307195.1 Rhodanobacter sp.
CGTAGCGCACGATCACGATCTTGCCCTTCACATCGATGCCGCGGCGGGCCAGCGCCTTGTAGTCGTCCGGCATGCCGTAGTTGACGTAGACCAGCGGCGCGGTGACGTCGCCGTCGGCGCCGTAGACGTTGTAGGGCGGCAGCGTGCCTTCGCGGATCGCCGAGGTGGCGTCGCCGGGGACGGGCGGTTCGCTGAGCTTCGCGGTGTAGGGCCTCGGCCCCAGCAGTTCCAGCGCCACCTTCTTCGGCGTGGGATACAGCACGCTGAACGTCTCGATGTGCGCGTCCCAGCCCCATTCGCGGAACTTCGCCAGCATGAACTCGGCGTTCGCCTTGTCGTGCGGCGATCCCACCTGGTTGGGTTCGGACGACATCTGCTTGAGCCAGCTGCGCTGGTCGGCGGGATCGAGCTGGGCATCGAAGCGTTGCTCCAGGCTGTACTGCGCCGCGGCGCCGTCGCGATTGAAGCCGAACATCGCCTCATCGTGGCTGCTGGCGGTGGCGCTGTTGCCGAAGGTGGCCAGCGCCATCGCCAGTATCAGTTGCGTTTTTCCGTGGATCATCGCGATGGTTCCCTTTCGGTGGGGTGGCGTCCCAGCCGGACGACATATCTGTCGCGTTATACGCGGATGCGGCAGGTGGGTGAAGATCGGCGGGCATACGGCGCGAGCTGATATGCCAAGCGGCACAGGTTCGCGGCGGTCGTTCGGGCGCACAATTGGCGGCACCTTGCCCACTGCGGAGATACGTCATGCGCCAGACTGTGCTTGCTGTGTTGTTGGCCCTCGCGCTTCCTACGGTTGCGCTGGCCCAGGTTTCGAATCTGCATGGCGGCGCGATCACCGCCGCGGTGCAGAAGGGAGTCCACGATCCGGCCCGCGCGGCCGACAAGCCGAACGATGCCCGCCGCAAGGTGGCGCAGGTGATGACCTTTGCCGAGGTCAAGCCGGGCCAGAAAGTGGTGGAGCTGATTCCGGGCAGCGGCTACTTCACCCGCGTGTTCAGCGCGATCGTGGGGCCGCAGGGTCACGTCTACACGGTGTGGCCGAACGAGTACGCGAAGGAGGATGCCGATGACGTGGCCGGTTCGCAGAAGCTCGCTGCCGATCCGCACTACGCCAACGTCAGCGTGCTGACCCAGTCGGCGAATCAGCTGAGTGCACCGGAACCGGTCGACCTCGTGTTCACCTCGCAGAACTATCACGACTATCCCGACAAGTTCATGGGCAAGGTCGATCCCGCCGTGCTCAACAAGCAGGTGTTCGACGCGCTCAAGCCCGGCGGTCTGTGGGTGATCATCGACCACGTCGCGCCGGCCGGCTCCGGCATGACCGATACCGACACGCTGCACCGGATCGATCCGGCGATCGTGAAAAAGCAGGTGGAAGCGGCCGGCTTCGTGTTCGACGGCGAGAGCAACGCGCTGCGCAATCCGAACGATCCGCACACCATCAAGGTGTTCGACAAGTCGATACGCGGCCATACCGACCAGTTCATCTACCGCTTCCGCAAGCCGGCGACGAAGTAACTGCCGGAACCGACGCCGGCCGCGTGTGCTCGCCACGCGGCCGGCTTGAGCTGTGACGGCGATTGGCTGCACCATCGGCCATCGCGGCGGGATTCCCGTCGCGGGCGCGATGCAGACAGGAACGCTTTGAGTCCCACTGAATCCACTTCGCCAGTGTCGGATCCCCCTGATCCGCCGCCGGTGCGCCCGGTCGAGCCGGACGCCGCTGATTGCTGCGGCGAAGGCTGCGTGCGCTGTGTATACGACGTTTATGAAGAAGCGCTCGAACGCTACCAGGCTGCGCTGGCGGAGTGGCGCATCCGCCACCCCTGAGTTGTACGGTTCAAGGAATCGCCATGTGGATTGCCGTCACCCGTGAAGTCGGTCCGGCCCTCGGCAACTGCGAGTTGTCGCATGTGCCGCGCGAGGCGATCGACGTGGCACGCGCGAGCGCGCAGCATCGCGATTACCAGCGTGCGCTGGAAGCGCTCGGCTGCCGTCTGTTGACCCTGCCGGCCGAGCCGGATCTGCCTGACTCGGTCTTCGTCGAGGACGTGGCGATCGTGCTGGATGAGGTCGTGGTGCTGACCCGGCCCGGGGCACTGTCGCGTCGTGCCGAGGTGGCCAGTGTCGCCGAGGTGCTGCGCCGCTATCGACCCGTGCTGGCGATCGAGGCGCCGGGTACGCTGGATGGCGGCGACGTGCTGCGCGTCGGTCGCGCACTGTACGTCGGCGAGTCCGCTCGCAGCAATGCAGAAGGCATGGCGCAGCTGCGACAGCTGCTGGCCGGTCATGGCTATACGGTGCATGGCGTGCTGACCCATGGCTGCTTGCACCTGAAATCGGCGGTGACCCGGCTCAATGATCACACCTTGTTGTTGCAACCCGCATGGGTAGGCCGCGATCGGTTCGCTGACTTCCAGGTGATCGAGGTCGACCCCGCCGAGCCGCATGCCGCCAACGTGCTGCGCATCGGCGACGCACTGGTGATGCCGGCCAGCTTCCCGCGCACGCGGCAGCGGCTCGTCGACGCCGGCTTCCACGTGACTGCCGTCGACGTTTCCGAACTGCAGAAGGCCGAAGGTGCGGTGACCTGCTGCAGCCTGGTATTCCGCGTGAACGAGTGAGTCGATGAAGATTCGTTATCGTCTCGGAGATGCCCGGGATGCGCTCGCCATCGGTGTGCTTGCGCGCCGCGTGACCCGCCGCTGGATCCTGCCGGGACAGCCGGCCAGTGCCGCCGGTCCGCTGCTCTACGGCATGAGCGCGAAGATGATCCGGCAGAAGATGCTGGACGGCCAGCGCTTTCATCTGGCCTGGGATGACGATCATCTGGTCGGTGTGGCGGCCATGCGCGACGACACCCACCTGTTCCAGTTCTTCGTCAGCACCCGCCTGCACGGCCATGGCATTGCGCGCCAGCTGTGGCAGCGCACGATGCGCGATGCGATACGCCGTGCCGGCACGCGCCATTTCACCTTGAAGGCCTCGGCCATGGCGGTGCCGGTCTACCTGCATTTCGGCTTCCGGCCCAGTGGCCCGTTGCTGGTCAGCGATACCGGTCTGGTCACCCAGCCGATGCGTCTCGATCTGCCGTAACGCCGGCGTGAGAAATCGCCTTCGGGCGGTTGCCGGCGTGATCGCCGATGGCTGCCTGCCGCGAGGCTGCACCGCCGACCGGTTAGGCTAGGTTGATCCACACCTCGCCGATAGAAGGAAAAACCCGTGACCGACACCATGTACACCAGTTCCATCCCCGTATTCCGGCAGATGCTCGGCGCTCTCGCGTCGATTCTGGCCAAGGCCGAAACGCATGCGACCGAGAGGAATATCGAGCCAGCGGCGCTGATCCAGGCACGGCTGTTCCCGGACATGTTCCCGCTGGCGAAGCAAGTGAAGATCGCCTGTGATTTCGCGCGGGGCGTGTCGGCGCGGCTGGCCGGCGTCGAGGTGCCGAAGTTCGACGACGACGAACAGACCTTTGCGCAACTGCGCGACCTGATCGCTCGCACCATCGGCTTCATCGATGGCTTGGCGGCGGCACAGTTCGAGGGCAGCGCGCAGCGCGAGATCGTGCTGCGGCAGGGTACGCCGAAGGAGCGCCGTTTCAGCGGCCAGGCGTACCTGCTCAGTTACGGATTGCCGCAGTTCTTCTTCCACGTCACCACGGCATATGCCCTGCTGCGACACAACGGTGTCGAAATCGGCAAGCGCGACTACATGGGCCAGTACTGAGCAAAGCGAAGCGTGTCGTGAGCGATGGCTTAGTTTCCCGCCAGCTCAGATCTGTATCTTTTCCACCGGAAACTGCCGCCTAAGGTCCTGCTGGCACCGCACCAGCAAGGACGGCGGCAGGATATCCGGCCAGCTGTGACTGAGGTCGAGATCAGCCGCAAGCCGATCGTGTTCGCCCAGCAATTGGGCGATCGCCAATGTGTCGGCGACCGAGAGCGTCCTGCCCAAGGCCGATCCCGCCGGGGTTGCCGGGCCCTGGCATTCGGTCATCGCCTCGATCACCCGCACCGGCAGCTCCCAATGCTCGCTGGCCTGCAGCGACAGCCGGGCGGCGAGTTGCGAGCAGGCGTTGAGGAAACCGGACGAAAGCGGCGGGGTTTCGGCTTCGACGGGCATCAGCTGATCCAGCAGGCGCACCACGGCGCCGGTGCCGGTATGGCAAATGATTCCAGCCAGATAGGCTTCGAACGCGTCGCAGCCGCTGCTGCGGCCAAGCCAGGCACACGCGTGCGCGCAGCGTTCGGCGTGATCCCACAGGCGCTCGCCCGCGACATGTCCCAGCGTGCCCGCGTTGGCCTGCAGAATCGGTTTCATGACATGCTGGGTGAGCACCCGGCGCAGTCCGTCCTGACCAAGCAACACCACTGCCTGCTGCAAGCTGGTGATCGGCTGCGCCGAACGATAGAAAACACTGCTGGTCACCCGCATGACCTCGCCGACCATCAGCGGATCGCGGCCCACCAGCTTGGCCAGTTCGCCACCGGCGGCATTGTCGTTCTTCAGGGTGCGCAGCAGTTGGGGCAGCACGGCCGGCAGGCGCGGCAGGCTGCGCATGTCGAAGCGCGTGCTGAGCAGCTCCAGCCGCCTCAGCGTGGCCAGCTCGGCAGCACTTGGTTCGCTGCTTTCCGCGCCGGGCAGGCCCAGCACGAAGCGGTGAAAGCGATCGCCGATCTCTGCCAGCGACAGCACGGGTGACACGCGGGCAGCATCCGATGCTGGAGCGCGCGCGGTCGGCCGCCCGACAACAAGGGGGCCTGTACGGCTGATCGTTACCTTGCGGCTGCGAAAAAGGCGCCGCCACATGTTCACCACCATACGGTGTCCTTTCTTGCTGCGCGCCGATTTCGCCCGTTCGACTCTCTACATCGGCCGCCGCCGGAAAAAATTGAGCCGCCCGCAAAGGATGCGAGCGGCTCTGTTGATATCCGTTCGACTGCCGCGAACAGCCAGGGCGCAGCCGCAGCAGGTATCCTGCTGGACCGGGCAGTGCAGCGGATTACTTGTTCTTCTTCTTTTCCTGCTTGGCGGCCTTCTTTTCCTTCATCGTCTTGGCCGGCTTTTTCTTTTCGCTCTTCTTTGAATCAAGACCCTTGCTCATGCTGCTCTCCGTAAGATGGGTAGTTTTCGACACGTGACGCGCAGGCAAGTCTAAGCCGTTCCGAGGGTTGTTGGGCGGAATCGGGCGATGAACGGAATATCCTCAGATGCGTTCGTGCGGAGCCAGATAGCGCCATTGCCCCGGCGCCAGTTTCGCCAGCGGGATGCGGCCCACGCGCAGGCGCTTCATCGCCAGCACCTTGAGGCCGACCGCGTTGCACATCGGTTCGATCTGGGTCGGTTGCAGCACCTTGAACGCGAAGCGCAACCGTTGCTCGCTCTGCCAGCTGACCTTGATCGGCGGCATCGCGTAGTTGTTGAAGCGCAGGCCGTGGTTGAGCAGGGCCAGCCCGTTCGGGATCAGCGTGCCCTCGACGTCGACGACGAATTCCTGCTCGACCCGCTCGATGTCCTCGGTCAGCTTGCGGGTCACGCGCCAGTCCTGGGTGAAGATCAGCAGGCCGCTGGCGCTGGCCGGCAGCGAAAGCGGTGTGGTCAGCCGCTGCAGGTGCCGCTTCAGCGGACGCACGCCGGAGCCGTCGTCGGGCGAACGCGTCTCCGGTGTGACCAGCGCGCTGGCCGGGTTCGGGCCGTCACCGGCGTCATAGCCGACCGGCTTGTGCAGCACCAGGGTGGCCGGCTCGGTGGCAATCAGTTTGGCGCCGGGATCGAGCTCGACGGTTTGCGTGTCGACCATGAACTGCGGCTCTTCCACCACGATGCCGTCGACGCGCACCCAGCCACCTTCAATGTATTGCTCGGCCTCGCGCCGCGAGCACTGGGTCAGCGCGACGACACGTTTGGCGAGGCGAACCGGTTCTGTCATCGGGGTGCCGTTGAGCGAGGGTGGGTCATTGTAGACGCCTGTGGGAGCGACTTCAGTCGCGATGCTTCTTCGTTCTTGCCGCAGGAAGGGCGATCACGACTGAAGTCGCTCCCACAATAAAGATGTCCACAGCGTTGGCAATTGGCACGATTGTCCCCAGATCGGGAGCTTCGTTATGGCGAGACCCTGACATGATTCCGTTTTCCATCCTCGACCTGGCGCCGGTCACCGCAGGCAGCGACGCCGCCCAGGCGTTCCGCAACACGCTGGATCTGGCCCAGCTGGGTGAGCGGCTCGGCTACCGGCGCTACTGGCTGGCCGAACACCACAACATGCCGGGCATCGCCAGCGCGGCCACGGCGGTGCTGATCGGCCATGTGGCCGGCGGCACCTCGACCATCCGCGTCGGTGCCGGCGGCATCATGCTGCCGAACCACGCGCCGCTGCAGGTGGCCGAGGCATTCGGCACGCTGGCATCGCTGTATCCGGGGCGCATCGACCTGGGCCTGGGCCGGGCGCCGGGCACCGACCAGCCCACCGCGAAGGCGCTGCGCCGCTATTTCGACAGCGCCGACGCGTTCCCGCACGACGTGGTCGAACTGCTTGGCTATTTCGAAGAGGCTGTGCCGGGCCAGCAGGTGCGTGCCGTGCCCGGCGCGGGCATCGAGGTGCCGGTGTGGCTGCTCGGCTCCAGCCTGTTCAGTGCCACGTTGTCGGCGCAGCTGGGTCTGCCGTTCGCGTTCGCCTCGCACTTTGCCCCGGATGCGATGGACGAGGCGCTGGCGCTCTATCGGCGCGACTTCCGGCCATCGGCACGGCTACAGCAGCCTTATGCGATGCTCGGCATCAATGTGGTCGGCGCCGACAGCGACGCCGAGGCACGCCGGCTGTTCACTACCCAGCAGCAGAGTTTCATCAACCTGCGCCGCGGTCGGCCCGGGCTGATCCCACCGCCGATCGACGATATCGAGTCGTACTGGACGCCGCCGGAAAAACTGATGGTCGAGCGAGCGCTGGCCTGTGCGGTGGTCGGCGCTGCCGATACCGTGAAGGATGGCATCGAGGCCTTCATCGACCGGCACCAGCCCGACGAACTGCTGATCACCGCCAACGTCTTCGAGCACGCGGCGCGGCGGCATTCGTTCGAGATCGCTGCGGCCGTGCGGGATCGGTTGCTGGCGGCGAACTGATCGGACGCAGCCATGAAAGAACGGGCAGGGCCGCCGATCGGCCATAATAGGCGTTATTCCACGAATTGCTGAAGCTTCCCCACGCATGAAAACACCCAAGGGCCTGCAGGCGCTGATCGAAGAGGGCGTGATCGATCAGGTGCTGCGACCGCTGAAGAGCGGCAAGGAAGCCTCCGTCTACGTCGTCCGTTCGGGCGAGGACATCCGTTGCGCCAAGGTCTACAAGGACATGGCGCAACGCAGTTTCCAGGCGCGCGTGCAGTACCAGGAAGGGCGCAAGGTGCGCGGCAGCCGGCAGATGCGCGCGATGGGCAAGGCGACCAAGTTCGGCCGCAAGGAGGCCGAGGCCGCCTGGAAGAATGCCGAGGTCGACGCGCTGTACCAGCTCACCGCCGCCGGTGTGCGCGTACCCAAACCCTATGGCTATTTCAACGGCGTGCTGGTGATGGAACTGGTCACCGATGCGGACGGCTATTCCGCGCCGCGGCTCGGTGAAGTGGAGCTGTCAGCGGAGACTGCCCGCGAATACCACCGCTTCCTGATGCAGCAGGTGGCACGGATGCTGTGCGTGGGACTGATCCACGGCGACCTGTCCGAGTACAACGTGCTGGTGGGGCCGGAAGGCCCGGTGATCATCGACCTGCCACAGGCGGTCAGCGCGTCGGGCAACAACGCGGCGCGCGCGATGCTTCGGCGTGACGTGGGCAACATCACCATCAGCCTGTCGCGCTTCGCGCCGGAACTGCTGGACACGTATTACGGCGAGGAGATGTGGGCGCTGTACGAGCTGGGCGAGCTGCATCCGGACAGCGAGCTCACCGGCCATTTCGAGTTCGACGAGAGCATCGCCGATGTCGACAGCGTGATGCAGTCGATCATCGACGCCCGGGAAGAGGCGATCATCCGCCAGCAGGGCCGCGAGGCGGCCGCGCAGGAAGATTGATCGCCGCAGTCTATCGGGCCACTCAGTTGCCGACTTTCAACAACTCCACTTCGAACACCAGCGACGCATTCGGCGGGATGTCGTCGCCGGCACCGCGGGCGCCATAGCCAAGTGCGGCCGGAATCAGCAGGATGCGCTTGCCGCCTTCGCGCATGCCGGCCACGCCCTGGTCCCAGCCGGCGATCACGCTGCCCTGGCCGAGCATGAAGGAGAACGGCTCGCCGTGGTCGCGCGAGCTGTCGAACTTCACACCGTGCTTGTCCTTGGCGCTGTCGTCGTACAGCCAGCCGGTGTAGTGCACGGTCACCTGCATGCCATCTTTGGCCTCGGTGCCGGTGCCGACTTTCTGGTCGATCGTGGTGAGCTTGTCCACGGCGCCCGTGGCATGGGCCGGTGGCGCGGCGGTGCAGGCGGCTAGACCGCAGACGGCGAAGAGGGACAGCAACCAGCGCATGGGTGACTCCGTGGAAACGTGGACGAAGCGGCGATTATCCGGCAAACGGAGCGCGGCGTCCCGACGGGAGCGGCTCAGGCACGCAGATCGGTCGCGTCCCGATGTTCGCCGCGAGCCGCCTGCCAGACTTCGCGCGCCGCATCCGCGTTGATCAGCATGATGCCCGCGCCGACGACCAGGTCGGGCCAGATCGTGTGCGTCATCGCAGTGGCCGCGCCCGCGATAACGATGGCGATATTCGCGAAAACGTCGTTGCGCGCCGACAGGAACGCAGCCCGGGTCAGGCTGCCTGCGTGATGGCGGTAGCGCATCAGCAGCATCGCGCAACCGAAGTTGACGAGCATGGCGCCAAGGCCGGTGATGGTCATCGGCAGTGGTGCCGGTGGCGTGGGCAGCTGAAACTTGCTCCACAGTGCCCATAGCGTGGCGAGCGCGGGCACCAGCAGGATGCCGGCCAGCCCCATGCCCACGCGTGCCCGAGCCTTCAGGCTCCAGCCGAGTGCCAGCAGGATCAGCAGATTCACCGAGGCGTCTTCCAGGAAATCGACGCTGTCGGCGAACAGCGAGACCGAGCCGATCGCCAGCGCCACCGCGAACTCGACGCCGAAGTAGCCCAGGTTGAGCAGCGCCACGACAGCCACGACGCGGCGCAGCGAGGTGTCATGTGCGGCCGGCTGAATGTCCACTCAGCTCACCGTTTCGGCGGGCACCATGCGCCGTAGTGGATCGATGGCGACCGCGTCGGCGTCGTTCATCATCTGCAGCTGGCCGTCCTGGATCAGGCACTGCAATCGCATGCCACGCTGCAGCAGTTCGACCAGTTCGGCGACGGTGCCGGCGGGAATGTCGAGCACGGTGAGGTTCTTGTTGCGGCCCAGCGCCGCACCGACCTTGTTCCACCAGATTTCCGCCGCGTTGCCGCCGTAGCTGATCACCACCACCTGGCGCGAGCGGCCGCAGGCCTTGCGGATGCGCGTCTCGTCCGGCTGGCCGACTTCGATCCACAGCTCGATCTCGTCGGTATACGCCTTGCGCCACAGCGCCGGCTCGTCCTCGTCGCTGATGCCCTTGCCGAACTCCAGCCGCTCGTCCGCGTACAGCGCGAACGCGAGCAGGCGCACCATCAGGCGCTCCTCGGTTTCCGACGGATGCCGCGCCAGGGTCAGCGCATGGGTGGCGTAGTAATGCCGATCCATGTCGCTGATCTGCAGTTCGACCTTGTAGATGGTGGAGTTGAGTGCCATGGACGTGCCTTGAGACGACAACCGACCATTCTACGCGCTCCCCACCACAGGCAGCCGGCGGACCCGCATTAGACTGGGGGCTGCCATGAACCCATCCGTCCCGTCATTCATTCGCGATGCCCACGCCAGCACCGTGCATCTGCCGTCCGGTGCGTGGGCGACGGTGCTCGACTGTTTGTGCGCGCACTTCGCCACGATCGATCGCGTCCAGTGGCTGGACCGCATCGGGCGCGGGCGCGTGCTGGACGGACAGGGCATGCCGGTCACACCGCATACGTCGTACCGGGAAGGCTTGCGCATCCACTACTACCGCGAGGTGGTGGACGAGCTGCCGATTCCGTTCACCGAAACGGTGCTGCATGTGGACGAGCATCTGGTGGTGGCAGACAAGCCGCATTTCCTGCCGGTGACGCCGGCGGGCGGTTTTGTCGAACAGACCTTGCTGCGGCGGTTGATCCGCCGGCTGGATAACCCCGAGCTGGTGCCGCTGCACCGGATCGACCGACTTACCGCGGGACTGGTGTTGTTCTCTGCGAATCGGGGCAGCCGGGCCGCGTATCAGGCTTTATTCCGCGAGCGGCGGATCGACAAGCGTTACGAGGCGCTGGCCACGGCATTGCCGGCATTTGAATTTCCGTTATCACGGCGCTCGCGCATCGTCGCGGGGGAACCGTTCTTCCGCATGCAGGAGATCGATGGCGATCCGAACAGCGAGACGCGGATCGAGCTGATCGAGCGTGGCGAGAAGGGCTGGCGCTATGCGCTGTTTCCAGTCACGGGCAAAAAGCATCAGTTGCGTGTGCACATGGCTGCGCTGGGTACACCGATCGTGGGTGACGCGCTGTATCCGGCGTTGGCCGAGAAGGCCGATGACGATTACCGGCATCCTTTGAAGCTGCTGGCGCACAGTCTGGCGTTTGTCGATCCGCTTTCCGGCGCGTTGCGGCGATTCGAGAGCCGACTGACATTGTGATGCTTGGCACGCCGGAGCGCCGAGGCGCAAGGGGTAACCATCGGCAGCCATTCCACGCTATCTTCCACCGCAGCATCCGTCCGGGGGAGAAACAAACGTGAGTGCACAGCCCTTAACCAGCACCACACCGCGCGCCGAGTTCACCTTGCGCGGCATGATCATCGGCATCGTGATCACCGTGGTGTTCACCGCGGCCAACGTGTTCTTCGGCCTCAAGGCCGGCCTGACCTTCGCCACTTCGATTCCGGCGGCGGTGATCTCGATGGCGATCCTGCGCTACTTCAAGGGTTCCACGATGCAGGAGAACAACATCGTGCAGACCGTCGCCTCCGCGGCCGGCACCTTGTCCTCGATCATTTTCGTGCTGCCTGGCCTGATCCTGATTGGCTGGTGGACCGGCTTCAATTACTGGACCTCGTTCGCGATCTGCGCGCTGGGCGGCATCCTCGGCGTGATGTATTCGATCCCGTTGCGTCGCGCACTGGTCACCAATTCCGACCTGCCATATCCGGAAGGCGTGGCCTGCGCGGAAGTGCTGAGGGTTGGTGCTGGCGGGGGCGAGGGCGTCAGCGCCGAGGCGGCTGCCGAATCCAATCGTGCCGGCCTGCTCGCGGTGCTGTGGGGCTCGATTGTTTCGGCAGTGTTCGCGGTGGTGGTTGCGACGCGGGTATTCGCGGGCGATGTAGTGCATTACTTTCGCGTCCGTGGCGACACCGGTGGCGTGACCGGATTCGACTTCTTTCTTTCGTTCGCGCTGTTCGGTATCGGCCATCTGGTCGGCTTGTGGGTCGGCATCGCGATGCTGGTCGGTGCGCTGGTCGGCTGGGGCTGGGGCGTGCCGCATTTCTCCGCGCTGGTGCCGATGACCGGCTCGATCGCGGATCTGGCCAACGCGACCTGGAGCCACAAGGTCCGCTTCGTTGGCGCCGGCACCATCGGCGTGGCTGCGATCTGGACCCTGGCCAAGCTGGTCAAGCCGGTGATCACCGGCCTGACCTCCGCCATGGCCGCCTCGCGCGTGCGCGGTGCCGGCAATCTCGCGTCGCTGCCGCGTACCGAGCATGACATCCCGATCGGTCAGGTCGGCCTGATCTCGCTGGTGTGCCTGTTTCCGATCGGCTGGCTGATCGCGAACTTCGCGACGACCGCCGGCCATGGACTGGGCGACCATATGGTTGCGCTGGTGGCCAGCGGGCTGATCTTTATCGTGCTGATGAGCTTCTTCGTGTCCGCGGTATGCGGCTACATGGCCGGCCTGATCGGTTCGTCGAACAGTCCGCTGTCGGGCATCGGCATCATCGTGGTGATCTGCGCGGCGCTGCTGCTGGTGTTCGGCGTCCGTTCGGCGCTGCCGGCCGGCAGCGAGAATGCGCTGGTCGCATTCGCCTTGTTCGTCACCTCGATCGTGTTTGCCGCCGCCGCGATTGCCAACAACAACCTGCAGGATCTCAAGACCGGTCAGCTGGTCGATGCAACGCCGTCGAAGCAGCAGTGGGCTCTGGTGGTCGGCGTGATCGCGGGCGCCGCTATCATTCCACCGATCCTCGACCTGCTCAACCACGCCTACGGCTTCGTCGGTGCGCCGGGTCCGCAGCGTGCCAATGCATTGCCGGCACCGCAGGCCGGGTTGATCTCGGCGCTGGCGCAGGGCGTGATCAAGAACAACATCGACTGGAGCCTGATCGAGATTGGCGCAGCGATCGGCGTGGTGATGATCATCATCGACGAGGTGCTGCGCCGCACGACGAAGTCCGCGCATCTGTCGCCGCTGGCGGTGGGTCTGGGCATCTACCTGCCGACACAGAGCACGCTGATGGTGGTGGTTGGTGCGGTCGCCGGCTGGTGGTTCGACCGCCGCGCCGACCGCAGTTCGAAGAATCCCGAGGCAACCAAGCAACTCGGCGTGCTGCTCGCCTCCGGCATGATCGTCGGCGAAGGCCTGCTCGGCGTAGTGATCGCCGCCTTCGTCGCGTTTTCCGGCAAGGACTATCCGCTCGACCTGGTCGGCGATGCGTTCGCGCACGGCCCGGCACTGTGGGTCGGTGGCGCCGCGTTCATCGTGGTGATGCTGTTGCTGTACCGCTGGGTGGGCAGGCTGGGACAGGGTTCGACGAACGCATAGCACGCACCCGCCAGCCTGTAGTCAGACCCCTGTGCGAGGGCTGGCGGGGGCGCGCAGCGACCGGAGCGACGGTTCCCGAACTCGCTGCAGATTGCCAGTCAGCTTCAGTGTGGCAACCTAGTGGGTCTTTACAGGGGGCGTTGGTCGCGTGGAGCAGGAAAAACTCGAGCAGGTTCAAGACGTCGGTGAAGTCCTGACGCCGCCGAGCCAGCGCACCGTGTTGCTGCGCCGGCTCGCCGGGCCACTGCTGTCGGTGGCCATGTTGTGCCTGGCGCTGTGGGCACTGCATCTGCTTGCCCGCGAGGTGAACTACCACCAGGTGCGGCGCTACGTGCAGAGCATTTCGCACGCACGCCTGCTGTTGGCAGCGCTATTCGCCACGCTGGGCTATGCAGTGATGACGCTGTACGACCGCTTTGCGCTGGCCTCGATCGGCCGGCGACTTTCATGGCATCGGGTCACCCTGATCTCGTTCATCAGCTATGCGTTCAGCAACGCGGTGGGCATGTCGCTGCTGGTCTCCGGCTCGATCCGTTATCGCTTCTATATCCAGAACGGCCTCTCCACCGGCGAGGTGGCCAGGGTAGTGCTGTATTGCACAGTCAGTTTCTGGCTGGGTCTGCTGGCGCTGACCGGAGTGACCTTGTTGTGCATACCGCTGCCGGCCGGTCTTCCGCTGGCGCACTTCAGCCGCTCGCTGGGCGTCCTGCTGACCTTGCTGCCGCTGGCGTGGCTGGCGGGCGGACTGATTCGCCGGCCGCTGCGCGTGTGGCGCTGGCGCGTGAGCATGCCTTCGGTGACCACCGGCTTGCGCCAGATCCTGGTCGGTGCGCTGGATTGGGGGCTGGCGGCGGCCGTGCTTTACGTGCTGATGCCGGACGAGTTGAACAACGGCTTCGGGCATTTCCTGGCGATCTTCGTGATTGCCCAGATCATCGGCCTGATCAGCCATGTGCCAGGTGGCCTCGGTGTGTTCGAGGCAGTGATGCTGGCCGGCTTCGGCGCCACCGGCAACGAGGCGCTGGCCGCGCCGATCCTCGGTGCGCTGGCCGCGTTCCGGGTGATCTACTACCTGCTGCCGTTGTGTGCGGCGACCGTGCTGATCCTGCAGCGCGAGGCTCGTGGTCTGCGCGAGAAATCGCTGCTGACGCCGTGGTTCACCGGCCTGCTGCCATCGTTCTTCGCTGGGCTGACCCTTGTTTCCGGCGCGGTGCTGCTGTTTTCCGGCGCGACCCGTGCGCTGCCGGCACGCATGGCGATCCTGCGCGACGTGCTGCCGTTGTCGGTGCTGGAGGTGTCGCATCTGCTGGCCAGCGTGATCGGCATGCTGCTGCTGATCCTCGCCCGCGGCCTGCAGCGCCGGCTGGATGCGGCCTACTGGCTGACCCTGGTGCTGCTGCTGGCCGGTGCGGTGTTCTCGCTGTTGAAAGGCATCGACTACGAGGAAGCGACCCTGCTTACCTTGCTGGCGATGGCGCTGGCTCCCGCACATCGGCTGTTCTATCGGCGCGCCTCGCTGTTCAGCACCACCTTCTCGATCGGCTGGATCGTGGCAATTGTGGCCGTGCTCGGCTGTGCCACCTGGCTGGTGTTGTTCAGCTACAAGCACGTCGATTACAGCGCCGATCTTTGGTGGGAATTCAGTTTTTATCAGGGCGGTGCGCCGCGTGCCCTGCGTGCTCTGGTCGCTGCAGCGGCGGCAGGCATGTTGTTTGCGCTGGCCAGCCTGATCCGACCCCGGCGATTCAGCCCCGAACCACCCAATGACGCCGAATTGACCCAGGCGCTGCCGCTGATCAAGCAGTTCCCATCCGCGCAGGCGCACCTGGCGCTGGTCGGCGACAAGACCTTGCTGTTCGATCCGGCGCACAAGGCGTTCGTGATGTACGACATCGAAGGCCGAAGCTGGGTGACCATGGGTGATCCGGTGGGTAACGATGACGATGCCCGGCGCGAACTGGTGTGGACATTTCTCGACCAATGCGAGCGCGCCGGTGGCTGGCCGGTGTTCTATCAGGTGAGTCCGGCCGATCTGGATATGTATCTGGAAGTGGGCATGAACCTGCTGAAGATTGGCGAGGAGGCGCGCGTGCGGCTGGACGCGTTCAACCTGGACGGCAAGTCGAAGAAGGTGTTGCGCAATACGGTGAACAAGCTGACCCGCGAAGGCTTGCGACTGGAGATCGTACCGGCCGAGGCGGTGGCACCGCTGTTGCCGCGCCTGAAGGAAATCTCCGACGCGTGGCTGCGCGACAAGAACGTGCGCGAGAAGCGCTTCTCGCTCGGCGCGTTCGATCCGCACTATCTGGTGCGCACGCCGATGGCACTGGTATGGCAGAGCGACCGGCTGGTGGCGTTCGCCAACCTGTTCCTCAACGATACCCATGAGGAGGCGTCGGTGGATCTGATGCGATTCCTGCCCGATGGCCCGACCGGCATCATGGACTACCTGTTTGTGGAACTGATGCAGTGGGCGCGGGCCGAGGGCTACCGCTGGTTCAACCTCGGCATGGCGCCGCTGGCCGGCTTGCAGAATCGGCGTCAGGCGCCGCTGTGGAACCGTTTCGGCGCGCTGGTGTTCGGCCGCGGCGAACGCTTCTACAATTTCCGGGGCCTGCAGCGCTACAAGGACAAGTTCGATCCCGAATGGGAGCCGCGCTACATGGCCGTGCCCGGCGGCATCGCGCTGCCGAT
>DAHUXL010000037.1 GCA_027307195.1 Rhodanobacter sp.
TTCATGGCCGGCTACAACCTGCGGCTGTTGCCGATCATCCAGAGCATGTCGCAGCTCGACGCCATCTACGGGAAGGACGTCTCGCGTACGTTGATCACCAACCACGCGCTGCAGATCGTGTTCGCCCCGCGCGAGCAACAGGACGCCAACGATTATTCCGACATGCTGGGCTATACCACCGTGCGCAAGGAAAACATCACGCGCGGACGCGAGACATCGCGAAGCCGTTCGGAAGAGCGGCGCGCCCTGATGCTTCCCCAGGAATTGAAGGCGATGGGGACCGAGAAGGAAGTCTTCCTGTACGAAGGCATCCCGCATCCGGTGATGTGCCACAAGATCCGCTATTACCAGGACAAGTATTTCACCGTACGCCTGCTGCCCAAGGTCGACATTCCCAGGCTTGCGGTCTAGTCAGCGATGACACCAGCCGTCACACGCTGCTTCGGCGCTAGACTTGACGGATGCTGCCACCTTCCCTTCTCGATGCGCTACGCACCATCTTCGCGGTCGATGCACTCTCGGTCGGCGAAGCCGAGCGCATCGCCTATTCCTACGACAACTCCCGTCTGCACGCGCTGCCGGATGCCGTGGTGTTCCCCACCGAGCACGCACAGGTCGAAGCGCTGGTGCAGGCTTGCCGCACGCACAAGGTGCCGGTGATTGCGCGCGGGCGCGGCAGCAACACTACCGGCGCGACGGTGCCGGTCAACGGCGGCGTGGTGGTGAGTTTCGAGCGGATGAACCGGATTCTGCGCATCGATCCGGACAATCGACTGGCGGTGGTCGAGCCGGGTGTGTTGAACGGCGATCTGCAGCAGGCGTTGCTGCGACATGGTTTCTTCTGGCCGCCCGATCCCACCTCGGCGCCGTGGTGCAGCATCGGCGGCAACCTGGCCTGCAATTCGGCCGGGCCGCGCACGGTGAAGTACGGCAGCCCGCGCGAGAATACGCTGGGCCTGCGCGCGGTGGCCGGCAACGGCGAAGGTTTCCGTTGCGGCACGTACACCAGCAAGGGCGCCACCGGCTACGACCTGACCAGGCTGTTGATCGGCTCGGAAGGCACGCTGGCGCTGATCACCGAGGCCACACTGAAACTCACCCCGAAACCGTCGGCGCTGCGCACGCTGCGCGCAACCTATCGCGATGTCGGCAGCGCCGCGCGTGCGGTGGCGCGGATCATGGCGCAACCGGTGACGCCCTGCGCGCTGGAGTTCATCGACGACGTGGCGCTGAAGCTGGCGCACGAGCATGGCGGCGACAGTGTGCCGCTGGCCGGCGCGATGCTGATGATCGAGGTCGATGGCGAACCGGCCACGCTGGACAGCGCGGTCGCTGCGGTGGCCGCTGCCGCACGCGGCGACGGGCTGGAAGAACTGCGGGTGGCGCAGAGCGCCGAGGAAACCCGCGCGCTGTGGGCGGCGCGCAAGGCGCTGTCGCCGGCGCAGCGCACGATCTCGCCAAACAAGATCAACGAGGACGTGGTGGTGCCGGTCAGCCACCTGCCCGCCCTGGTCGACGGCATCAAGCAGCTGTCGGCGAAGCACGATGTGTTGATCGTCACCTTCGGCCACGCCGGCAACGGCAATCTGCACGTGAACCTGCTGCCGCGCGACGACGCCGAACGCGAACGCGCGCACGCCTGCCTCGCCGACGTGTTCGCGCTGGTGATCTCGCTTGAGGGTACGCTGTCGGGCGAGCACGGCATCGGCATGGTCAAGCGCGAGTTCATGCCGCTGGCGCTGGAAGCTTCCACGCTGGCGCTGATGCGCAACATCAAGACGGCGTTCGATCCGGACGGCATTCTCAATCCGGGCAAGTTGCTGCCATGAAACCGCGATCGCCGCATGGTCATGCAACTCTCCCTTCGGTCGCAGGGGAAGGCCAACCATGGGTCAGCCGACCTCGCGGCAAGCCCGCCTGCCCCCTCCCGACCTCCCCCTGCGACCGAAGGAAGTCCCTTTGGGGCACGCAGGGGGATGAGCTTCGCTTCGATCATGCCCTGACGTGCATCCAAGGGGCGTTGCGTGGCTGAATCGCTCGACCACTTGCTCGTCGACATCCGCGCCTGCCGGCTGTGCGAAGCCCATCTGCCACTGGGCCCACGCCCGGTGCTGCAGGCCTCGCCCACCTCGCGTCTGCTGATCGTCAGCCAGGCGCCGGGGCGCAAGGTGCATGACACCGGCATCCCGTTCAACGACGTCAGCGGCGAGCGTTTGCGTGAGTGGTTGGGCATCGATCGCGATGCGTTTTACGACGCCAGCCGGGTGGCGATCGTGCCGATGGGTTTCTGTTTCCCCGGCAGCGGTCGCGGTGGCGACCTGCCGCCACGACCGGAATGTGCGCCGACCTGGCATCCGCACCTGTTGCCGTTGCTGCGGCACGTGCGACTGACCCTGCTGATCGGCCAGTATGCGCAGGCCGGCTTGCTCGACGTGCCGCGCGGCATACGCCTCACCGATACCGTGCAGGCGTGGCGCGGTCATCTTGCGCACGGTCGCCTGCCGTTGCCGCATCCGAGTCCGCGCAATCGGGTGTGGCTGATGCGCAATCCATGGTTCGAGACGGAACTGCTGCCGGTGCTGCGCGAGCGTGTGGCTGCGGCATTGCGTTCGGGCGATGATTGAGCGGGGTTGGATATGGATGCGCGCGGGGCTTCGACTCCGCTGCGCTACGCTCAGGCGAAACGGGTGAGGTGAGGGGTGGGCTTGAGAGCGCAAGCCGCCGGGGACTCGGCGAGACCATGCATGAAAACACGCGATGTGCGGACAAGGCGGACGCTGCAGCATGCCTTGCCGGTTGCCTGCGGCTTCCTCTAACCTGCCACGCTTGATGGCTGCGGGGCGACTCCTCGGCCTTGCCGGGGGAATCAACATGCAGGATATCGATTGATGAGCATCAAGCTCCGTCTTGTGGCAATGAACTTCATGCAGTTTTTCGTGTGGGGCGCCTGGCTGATCACCATTGGCGCCTACTGGTTCCAGTACCGGCACTGGTCCGGTGCGCAGTTCGGCGCGATCTTCTCGACCATGGGCATCGCCTCGCTGTTCATGCCATCGCTGATGGGCGTGATCGCGGACAAATGGCTCAATGCGGAAAAGCTCTACGGCCTGCTGCACATCGGCGGCGCGGTGGTGTTGTTCATCATCCCCATGATCGACAACCCGACCACACTGTTCTGGGTGATGCTGCTCAACATGATGTGCTACATGCCGACGATCTCGCTGGCGATTGCGGTGGCGTACAACGCGTTGAAGACCAATGGCGCGGATGTGGTGCTGGTGTTCCCGCCGATCCGCGTGTGGGGCACGGTCGGTTTCATCGCGGCGATGTGGGTGGTGAGCCTGCTGCATCTGGAAACCTCGGGCGGCCAGTTCTACGTCGCCTCCGCCGCGGCATTGCTGCTCGGCCTGTATGCGTTCACTTTGCCGAAGTGCCCGCCGCGCCTGCGCGGTCAGGCGCACACGTCATGGCTGGATACGCTGGGGCTGACTTCGTTCACGCTGTTCAAGAACAGCAAGATGGCGATCTTCTTCATCTTCGCGATGCTGCTGGGTGCGGCGCTGCAGCTGACCAATGCCTATGGCGACACCTTCCTGCACGACTTCGCCAACGTCGACGCATACAAGGGCATGATCGCGGTGCGTTACCCGGCGATCATCATGTCGATTTCGCAGGTCTCCGAGACGCTGTTCATCCTGGCGATTCCGTTCTTCTTCAAGCGCTTCGGCATCAAGACGGTGATGCTGATCAGCATGCTGGCGTGGGTGCTGCGCTTCGGCCTGTTCGGCTACGGCAACCCGGGGCCGGGCCTGTGGATGATCGTGATGTCGTGCATCGTGTATGGCATGGCGTTCGACTTCTTCAATATTTCCGGCTCGCTGTTCGTCGAGGAGCAGAGCGACCCGGCGATCCGCGCCAGCGCGCAGGGTCTGTTCATGCTGATGACGAACGGCATCGGCGCAATCCTCGGCAGCTCGATCAGTGGCGTGATCATCGACCTCTGGTTCACTCACGCCGACGGCAGCAAGGACTGGCACGGGATCTGGACGACGTTCGCCACGTATTCGCTGGTGGTGGCCGTGCTGTTCGTGATCTTCTTCAAGCACAAGCATGTGCGTGGCGCCACGGCGGCCAGTGCGGACAGCTTGCACAGGGTCTGAGGCGACTCGATACAGCAGCGAGCTGGCCGTCGCCTGCATTCCATGGCCACGCAGGCGCTGCAGTTACAATACCCGGATGCGTATCGGCCCTTACCTGATCGACCCCGCGGTGGTGCTCGCTCCTATGGCGGGCGTCACCGACAAGCCGTTCCGCCTGCTGTGCAAGCGGCTGGGCGCGGGTCTGGCCGTATCGGAAATGACGAATGCCGATCCGCGGCTGTGGCACACACGCAAGTCGCAGCAACGGATGGACCACGACGGCGAGCCGGAGCCGGTCAGCGTGCAGATCGCCGGCTACGATCCGGCGATGCTGGCCGAGGCGGCACGCTTCAACGTCGCCAATGGCGCGCAGATCATCGACATCAACATGGGTTGCCCAGCCAAGAAGGTGTGCAATGTGTGGTCGGGTTCGGCGCTGCTGCAGGACGAACCGCTGGTCGCGCGCATCGTGAAAGCCGTGGTCGATGCGGTCGAGGTGCCGGTGACGCTGAAGATACGCACCGGCTGGGACCGGCAGAACAAGAACGCGCTGAACATCGCGCGCATCGCCGAGGACAACGGCATCGCCGCGCTGGCCGTGCATGGACGTACGCGCGCCGACAAGTACGAAGGCGACGCCGAGTACGACACCATCACTGCAGTGAAAGCCGCCGTACGCATTCCGGTGCTGGCCAATGGCGACGTCAACACGCCGCAGCAGGCGCGGCACGTGCTCGAGGTTACCGGTGCCGATGCACTGATGATCGGCCGCGGTGCGCAGGGCCGGCCGTGGATTTTCCGCGAAATCGCGCATTACCTGGCCACCGGCGAACTGCTGCCCGAGCCGGAGCCGGCCGAAGTCGCCACGATCATGCTTGGCCATCTCGAACAGCTCTACGCGTTCTACGGCGAACTCGCCGGCGTGCGCATCGCGCGCAAACATCTGGGCTGGTATGCAAAGGATCGGCCGGAGAATGCGGCGTTCAGGCAGGTGGTCAACCGCGCCGAGTCCGCCATCGAGCAGCTTCGTCTGACCCGCGACTACTTTGCCGCGCTCGCCGCTGGCGAACGTTTGGCCGCCTGAATCATTGCCCACGGGAGCGCTCCTCGTGCGCGGAATCGGGCGGCGATGCCAGCGGCTTTTGCACACAGGGTGCGCTGCTGCAGCCGTCCAAACGGCTGAACATCTGCCTAACCCCCAGACTCCCAGAATCCCCGCAGGCTGCAAAACCTGGGGCGGGGATGTATCATGCCCGACTTCTTGTATCTCTCTATCCGCACGAAAGGATATATACCGCGATGTCCAACTACCTGTTCACCTCCGAATCGGTCTCCGAAGGCCATCCGGACAAAGTCGCTGACCAGATCTCCGACGCCGTCCTCGACGCGATCATCGCGCAGGATCCGGCTGCCCGCGTGGCCTGCGAAACCATGGTCAAGACTGGCGTGGCGATTGTTGCCGGCGAGATCACCACCAATGCGTGGATCGACCTCGAAGCGATTACCCGCAAGGTCATCGTCGACATCGGCTACGACTCCAGCGACGTCGGCTTCGACGGCGCCACCTGCGGCGTGATCAACCTGATCGGCAAGCAGTCGCCGGACATCAACCAGGGTGTGGATCGCAAGAAGCCGGAAGACCAGGGCGCGGGCGATCAGGGCCTGATGTTCGGCTACGCCACCAACGAAACCAAGACCTTCATGCCCGCGGCGATCCACTTTTCGCATCGTCTGGTCGAGCAGCAGGCCAAGGTGCGCAAGGCGAAGAAGTCGCCGCTGCCGTGGCTGCGCCCGGACGCGAAGAGCCAGGTCACCCTGCGCTACGAGAACGGCATCGCCACCGCGATCGACGCCGTGGTGCTGTCGACCCAGCATGATCCGGGCGTGAAGCAGAAAGACCTGATCGAGGCCGTGCGCGAGTTGATCCTCAAGCCGGTGCTGCCCGCGAAATGGCTGCACAAGGGCACCAAGTTCCACATCAACCCGACCGGCAAGTTCGAGATCGGCGGCCCGGTGGGCGACTGCGGCCTGACCGGCCGCAAGATCATCGTGGACACCTACGGCGGCTGGGCCCGCCACGGTGGCGGTGCGTTCTCGGGCAAGGATCCGTCCAAGGTCGATCGTTCGGCCGCCTACGCCGCGCGCTACGTGGCGAAGAACATCGTGGCCGCCGGCATCGCCGACCGCTGCGAAGTGCAGGTGAGCTACGCGATCGGTGTGGCGCATCCGACCTCGATCTCGGTGACCACGTTCGGCACCGGCAAGATCAGCGACGAGAAGATCGAGAAACTGATCCGCAAGCATTTCGATCTGCGCCCGTACGGCATCCTCAAGATGCTCGACCTGATCCACCCGATGTACCAGCAGACCGCCAGCTACGGCCACTTCGGCCGCACCCCGCACCAGATGAAGGACGCCAACGGCAACGCCTTCACCGCGTTCTCGTGGGAGCTGACCGATCGCGCCGAGGCGCTGCGCAAGGATGCCGGGCTGAAGTAAGCCGTCATCGCCCGCTGCAAAAAATGAACGGGCCGCCTTGTGCGGCCCGTTTTTTTTATTGCGCGCAGGCATGTACGTCACGGGTATGACCGTCGCACCAGCTACAATGAGTGGATGTCTCTTATCCAACTGCAACGCGTCGACTTCAGTATCGGCGGCCCGCTTCTGCTCGAACACGTCGATCTGTCGATCGAGGCGAACGAGCGTGTCTGCATCGTCGGTCGCAACGGCGAAGGCAAATCCACCCTGATGAAGCTGATCGCCGGCGAGCTGCATGCCGATGATGGCGAGGTGCGCGTGCAGAACGGTGTCGTGATCGCGCGGATGGCGCAGGAAGTGCCGCAGGGCACCGCCGGCAGCGTGTTCGACGTGGTAGCCGAAGGGCTGGGCGATCTCGGCCATCTGCTGGCGCGTTATCACCACCTGTTGCACGAGCTGCATACCCAGGCCGATTTCGATGCGTTGGGCGAGGTGCAGCATCAGATCGAGGCGCAGCACGGCTGGGATCTGGATCGCCGCGTCACCGAAGTGCTGACCCAGCTGGAACTGCCCGGCGACACCGACTTCGCCGCGCTGTCCGGCGGCATGAAGCGGCGTGTGCTGCTGGCGCAGGCGCTGGTGCGCAAGCCTGATGTATTACTCCTTGATGAGCCCACCAACCACCTCGACATCGAGGCGATCGGCTGGCTGGAAACGTTCCTCAAGCAGTTCGCCGGCAGCATCATCTTCGTCACCCATGACCGCAGCTTCCTGCGCGCGCTGGCGACCCGTATCGTCGAGATCGACCGCGGCGCGCTGACCGACTGGCCGGGCGACTACGACAACTACCTGCGCCGCCGCGAGGAGCGTCTGCACGCCGAGTCGCAGGCGAACGCGCTGTTCGACAAGAAGCTGGCGCAGGAAGAAGTGTGGATCCGCCAGGGCATCAAGGCCCGGCGTACCCGCAACGAGGGTCGCGTTCGCGCGCTGAAGGCGCTGCGCAACGAGCGCGCCGAGCGGCGCAATCTCACCGGCAACGCGAAGATGGCACTGGCCACCGCGCAGTCGTCCGGCAAGAAGGTGATCGACCTCGAGCACGTGCACCAGGCCTACGGCGGTCGCGTGCTGATCGACGACCTGTCCACCACGATCATGCGCGGCGACCGCATCGGCATCATCGGCCCGAACGGCGCCGGCAAGAGCACCCTGCTGAAGATCATGCTGGGCGAGCTGAAGCCGCAACGCGGCGAGGCAACGCTGGGCACCAGCCTGCAAATCGCCTATTTCGACCAGCACCGCCTGCAGCTCAACGACAAGTTGAACGCGCTGGACAACGTAGCCGAAGGGCGCGAGTTCATCGAGCTCAACGGCCAGCGCAAGCACGTCATCGGCTACCTGCAGGATTTCCTGTTCTCGCCCGAGCGTGCGCGCTCACCGATCACCCGCCTGTCCGGCGGCGAGCGCAACCGCCTGCTGCTGGCCAAGCTGTTCGCGCAACCGTCCAACCTGCTGGTGATGGATGAGCCGACCAACGATCTGGACGTCGAAACGCTTGAGCTGCTGGAAGAGTTGCTGACCGACTATCAGGGCACCCTGCTGCTGGTCTCGCACGATCGCGCCTTCCTCGACAACGTGGTGTCCAGCACGCTGGTGCTGGAAGGCAATGGACAGATCGGCGAGTACGTGGGCGGCTATACCGACTGGCTACGCCAGCGGCCCAGCGCACGCAGTACGGCGACTGGCAAGCCTGCGACTTCCAGCCCGGCGGTCACGACCGCGCCGGTGGAGTCCAAACGCAAGCGCAGCTTCAAGGAACAGCACGAGCTGGAACAGTTGCCGAAACGCATCGAGCAACTGGAAGGCGAGATCGGCAGCCGCAGTGCGGCGATGAACAAGCCGGCCTTCTTCCAGCAGGACAGCGCAACCATCGTCAAGGCGAACGAGGCGCTGGCGACGCTGCAGGCCGAGCTCGATGCCGCCTACGCGCGCTGGACCGAGCTGGACAGCTGAGGCCCACGCTACCGGCGCATGGCCTTAGTCGCGCCGAGGCACTGTCGCGGATGGTTTCTTGCCGGAGCGACGCGTGGCCAACTTTGTCGCGCCTTCGGCGCTGTGTGCACGCTCGTGACGCAGACAGCCAGCGCGGCCCTTGCCCGCTTTCCGACACACCGCGCGAGGGTGGCTGGCAACTACGCTGCGTACTTGCCGACGCGATGCCGTCATTTTCTTCACACGCCTTGGTGTAGCCCTCGCGACAGGCGATGCCTCGGCGCTGCGAATCGGTGACAGGGCAGCGAGTACGCGGTGGGTCAAGCGGCGATCGGGCATGCCAGCCTCGGCGACCAGAGCGGGTGAAATCTGCCGATGCTCGAAACCGTCGTCCAGCAGGCGGGCCATCAAATTGTCGCGGGCGAGCGAGGTGCGACCACCCAGGACCACGCCGAACAGACGCTGGCCGTCGCGCACGGCGGTGGAGGCAAGGTTGAAACCGGCGGCGTCGGTGAAGCCGGTCTTGAGCCCGTCCATGCCCGGGTAGCGATCCATCAGGCGGTTGTGACCGCGCACCAGCCGGCCGCGGAACGTGAATTCACGGGTGGCGAAATAAGGTGCTTCACGGGGAAAATCGCGATAGAGCGCCAGCGCCAGCTTGCCGATGTCGCGCGCCGTGGTGGCGTCGTCCGGGACGGGCAGGCCGGAGGCGCTGCCGAATCGGGTGTGGGTCATACCCAGCAACAGGCCCTCGGCGTTCATCATCTCGACGAAGTGATCCTCCGAGCCACCCAGCTTCTCGGCAACCACGGTCGCGGCATCGTTGGCCGAGTTGGTGATCATGCCCAGAATGCAGTCCTGCACCGAAATGGTCTGGCCGGCGCGCAGGCCGAGCTTGGTCGGCGCCTTGTTCGCGGCCCGGGCGGAAACCGGCAGCAGCTGATCCAGCTTGAGCTGCCCGTTCTCCAGTGCCTGGAAGGTGAGATAGAGCGTCATCATCTTGGTCAGCGAAGCCGGATGATTGAGTTCATCCGGGTTGACTGCGCTAAGCACGTCGCCCGTCGAGGCGTCGAGCACCAGCGCGGCATGGCCCGCATGGGCGTTGCCGGCAAAACCGCCCAAGCCACACATCAGCACGGCCGCCAGCATCATGCGGTTCAATCTGCGCAGTGACCGGGTGAGCCTGGGGGATTTGACGTGCATTCGGGCGATCCTCGATTCCAGGCGCAACGATAGCGGGAACCCCACACAAAAATCCATAGACTCCTACTTTAACTAACTGGCACAAATGCATGTTCTGCAATGAAAAACAGAGCGAGGGACGTAGCCTGCATGCCTGCATCCGCGGATAACGCAGCGTCAAGGCAAGTCACACGTCGAAGCACGGCATGCGTGGCAACACCCTTCCGCGGGCCGGACGACAGGCGCGGAACGCCGGTCACCGCGGCGTATCATCCGCCAACCGTCCGCCGCGAATGGCTGCCATGTACACGCTCTACTACGCCCCCGGCTCCGCCAACATGCTGGTACATCTGACCCTGCTCGAATGCGGCGTGCCGTACCAGCTGGAACGCGTGGACCTGGATGCCGGACAGCAGCGCAGCGCGGCGTATCTCGCGCTGAATCCGAACGGCGTGGTGCCGACCCTGGTGATCGATGGCGTGCCGCACGGTGAAGCAGCGGCGCTGGCGATGTTGCTGGTCGAGCAGCACGCCGACGCGGCGCTGGCGCCGGCAGCGGACAGCCCGCAGCGGGCTGACTACCTGCAGTGGATGCTGTATCTGGCCAACTCGCTGCAGCCGCAGTTTCGGCAATGGTTCTATCCCGGCGACCACCTGCCGGCTGCCGCCGACGGCATCAAGGAAGCCGCTCGCATCGGCATTGAGGCATGTTGGTCACGCATCAACACGCACCTGGCCACGCACGGCCCCTACCTGCTTGGCGACACCTTCAGCGTGGTCGATCTGTATGCGCTGATGCTGATGCGCTGGTCGCGCAACATGCCGCGCCAGGCGCTCAATTGGCCACACCTAGCCGCGCTGGCGACGCGACTGAAAGCGCGGCCGTCATGGCAGCATCTGTGTGAAGCCGAAGGGCTGACCGAGTGGGCCTGAGCACATGAGCGGCGCACCCGGTGCCGACGCCTGGGGCGTGTACCTGCTGGAGTGCGCCGACGGTCGCGTGTATACCGGCATCGCCCGTGACCCCGAACAGCGCTACGCCAAACATCTTGCCGGCAAGGGTGCGCGCTTCACCCGTTCGAACCCGCCACGGCAGTTGCTTGGCTGGGTCTGGGTTGCCGGTCACAGTGAAGCGCTGCGGCTGGAAATTGCGTGGAAGCGCTTGCCGCGCGCGGAACGCATCGCGGCGTTGCACGCGAGCCTCAAATTGTAGAAGCGCACCCTGTGCGCGATGCACTCCGTCACATCGCGAACAGCCATCGCGCAGAGGGGTCGTTCGGTGATCAACCGGTGTTCTGCAGTCCCTGCGATACACCGTTGACGCAGGCGACCAGTCCCTGCAGCAACGCATCGTCGGTGCGCTCACCAGCACGCCAGCGCTGCAGCAGATCGACCTGCAGCAGGCTCATCGGATCGACGTAGGGATTGCGCAGGCGGATCGAGGCATCGAGCCGTGGCTCGCCCTGCAGCAGCGTGTCGAACCCCTTGAGCCGCAACAGCCAATCACGGGTGCGCGCGAACTCGTCGCGAACCAGGCCGAAGAACTCCTCATGCAGCAGACCGGACAGTTTCGAGAACGCCTCGGCGATATCGAGGTCGCACTTGGCCAGCACCATCTCCACGTCATCGAGCAGGTTGCTGAAGAACGGCCAGTCGCGCGCCATCTCGATCAGCGCTTCCTCGCCGAACTGTTGCGCGCCCTGCTCGAGCGCGCTGCCGAGGCCGTACCAGCCGGGCAGGATCGAGCGGCACTGGGTCCACGCGAACACCCACGGGATCGCGCGCAGATCCTGCACGCCGCGCATGCTGCGGCGACTGGCCGGACGCGAGCCAAGCGTCATCTTTTCGATCACGTCGATCGGCGTGGCGGCGCGGAAATAATCCACGAAGTGCTCATGCTCGACGAACGCGCGATAGGTTTGCCGGCTGCTCGCCGACAACGCGTTCATCTGCTCGCGCCAGCGCTCCTCGCGCAGCTCGGTTTCGCGGGGACGCAGGGACGCGCGCAGCACCGCGCCTACGGTTTGCTCCAGGTTGCGCAACGCCAGCGCGCGGATGCCGTACTTGCGATGGATCACCTCGCCCTGCTCGGTCACCCGCAGCACGCCGGCCACCGCGCCGCGCGGCGACGACATCAGTGCCGGCGTGATGCGTGCACCACCGCGGCTGGCCGAGCCGCCACGGCCGTGGAAGAACGCCAGCTGGATGCCGGCGGCATTCGCCACCTCCAGCAACTCCACCTGAGCACGCTGCAGGCCCCAGCGCGAGGCCAGCGTGCCACCGTCCTTGCCGCTGTCGGAATAGCCGAGCATCACCCATTGCTGGTTGTCGCGCGCCGCCAGATGCTGGCGATAAACCGGGTCGTCGAGCAGCGCGCGCAGGGTGGCCGGCGCGTTCTTCAGGTCGTCGACGGTTTCGAACAAGGGCGCGATGTTGAGCGGCACGCAGTCGTTCTCGACCAGACCGCCGTAACGTGCCAGTGCCAGCACCGCCAGCACGTCGGCGGCCGAGCGCGCCATGCTGATGATGTACAGGCCGACGGCTTCCTTGCCGTAGCGTCGTCGTGCATCGCCCAGGGTGGCGAATACATCGTAGAGCGAGATGACCACGTCGGCATGGCTGATCGGGAAACGCGCTGCGCCGCTGGCGTAGTCGCGCAGCTGACTGGTGCGCTCTTCGGCAGCGAGCTGTGCCCATGACGGGTTGTCCAGCAGCGCGGCCAGCGCATCGTCGTGCACGCGCGAATCCTGCCGTACGTCCAGTCGCGCCAAGTGCAGACCGAACGTGCGCACGCGGCGGATCAGGCGCTGCACCGCGTAGGCACCAGCGTGCAGGCCGTGATGATCAACCAGGCTTCTGACGATCAGCTGCAGGTCATCAAGCAGTTCGGCCACCGACGTATAGCCTTCCGGATGGTTGTCGTCGTGAGTGGCTTCGAGGCGGGCACCGATCACCGTCAACAGGCAGCGGTACGGCATGTCGGCATGCCGTGGCCGCACCCTTTGCGCGGCGGCGGGAAAGCGTGCGCGGTAATCGTCCAGGCGCTGCTGCAGGTGCGTGTCGACCGCGACGCGGCCTTCGGTCTGACTGAGCAGGCGCGCCAATCCCGCCACGTCGGCCACGTAATGCTCGATCACGTGCGCACGCTGGGTGGCCAGGCTGGCGGCAATGGTGCCGGCGCCGACATTAGGGTTGCCGTCCATGTCACCACCGACCCAGGTCGCGAAACCGAGCAACTGCGGCAATTTCGCGGCCACGCCGTAGACCGACTGCAACGCCTCGGCCAGCGACTCGTAGAGCGCGGGCACGATGCGATAGATCGGGTTGGCCAGATAGAAGCCCACGTGATGGTGTTCGTCCTGCACAGTGGGACTGACCGGCGAGGCCTCGGCAGTCTGCCAACCGGAGGAAAGCGCCATGTAGATGCGGTCGTCGTCCTCCTTGCGTTCCTGTGGCGTACGGTGCTGGTCGAAGCCGTCGATCAGCGAGCGCACGATCTCCTGCTCCTTTTCCAGCAGCGAGCGGCGCACCGCTTCGGTCGGATGCGCGGTGAACACCGGCTCGATCCACAGCCGATCCAGCCAGCCCAGCAGCTCGTCCGCGAGCACGCCTTCCGTTTTCAGCCGAGCCAGCACATCGAGTAGAGACTCCGGCTGCGGCGCACTGCCTTCGCGCTGGTAGTCGCGGCGACGACGGATGCGATGCACCCGCTCGGCGGTGTTGACCGCCTGGAAATAGGTGGCGAAGGCGCGCGCCAGAGCCTCCGCGTCCCCGGCATCGAGGCCGGCCAGTGAATCGGCCAGTTCATTCACCGAGGCGCCTTCGCGGCGGCGGCGAATGGCGGCGACGCGCACCTGCTCGACGCGGGCGAAGAATGCCGCGCCACCCTGCTCGGCCAGCATCCTGCCGACCATCGCGCCAAGTCGGCTGACGTCCTCGCGCAGCGGCCCGTCGGGCGGCAGGAACTCGGCTTCGCGACTCTCTTCCATGCGATTGTTCCTGTACTGGGTGAACGGCCAGCCTATCGAATTGCGGCACGGGAGGCATCCCTTGCCGTCTCCCGCTACAATAACGGGCTTGTACTGCCCGCCGAGGGGCGCTGCGACCGTTCGTGAATGCGGATCCATCCGCAACAGTTTGCACATCCCAGTGCAGGCTCCTCACAAAAACGGCCAGGCTCGGCGCGGCACGTTCCACAACGGCGCCCGGTTGTTTTTACGCGAAGCGATTCGCAATAAACCGGAGATACGCATGAACGCCGTCACCAAAGAAGCTGCCATCCACGACTACAAGATCCGCGACCTGTCGCTTGCCGACTTTGGCCGCAAGGAACTGGACATCGCCGAGCACGAGATGCCGGGCCTGATGTCGATCCGCAAGAAGCACGCCGCCACGTTGCCGCTGAAGGGCGTGCGCGTGACCGGCTCGCTGCACATGACAATCCAGACCGCGGTGCTGATCGAGACGCTGAAGGACATCGGCGCCGACGTGCGCTGGGCCTCGTGCAACATTTTCAGCACCCAGGACCACGCCGCCGCCGCGATCGCCGCGACCGGCACACCGGTATTCGCATGGAAGGGCGAGACGCTGGAAGAGTATTGGGACTGCACGCTGGATGCGCTGAGCTTCCCCGACGGCAAGGGCGGTTTCCTCGGCCCGCAGCTGGTGGTCGACGACGGTGGCGACGTCACGCTGCTGATCCACAAGGGCTACGAGCTGGAGAACGGCTCCAAGTGGGTGGACGAGAAGGCTTCCTCGCACGAAGAGCAGGTGATCAAGAACCTGTTGAAGCGCGTTGCCGTCGAGCGTCCGGGCTACTGGCACACCGTGGTGAAGGACTGGAAGGGCGTCTCCGAGGAGACCACCACCGGCGTGCACCGCCTGTACCAGCTGGCCGAGGCGAAGTCGCTGCTGATCCCGGCGATCAACGTCAACGACTCGGTGACCAAGAGCAAGTTCGACAACCTGTACGGCTGCCGCGAGTCGCTGGCCGACGGCCTGAAACGCGCGATGGACGTGATGCTGGCCGGCAAGGTCGCCGTGGTCTGCGGCTACGGTGACGTCGGCAAGGGCTGCGCGCATTCGTTGCGCGCCTACGGCTCGCGCGTCGTGGTCACCGAGATCGACCCGATCAACGCCTTGCAGGCAGCGATGGAAGGCTTCGAGGTCAACACCGTCGAGAGCACGCTGGGCCGTGGCGACATCTACGTCACCACCACCGGCAACAAGGACGTGCTGACGCTGGACCACCTGAAGTCGATGAAGGATCAGGCGATCGTCTGCAACATCGGTCATTTCGACAACGAGATCCAGGTCGATGCGCTGAACGGGATGGCCGGCGTCACCAAACTCAACATCAAACCGCAGGTCGACAAGTACACCTTCGCCGACGGCCGCGCGATCTTCCTGCTGGCCGAAGGCCGCCTGGTCAACCTCGGTTGCGCCACCGGTCACCCGAGCTTCGTGATGTCCAACTCGTTCGCCAACCAGACGCTGGCGCAGATCGAGCTGTGGGCGAACAAGGACAAGTACGAGAACAAGGTCTACATCCTGCCGAAGAAGCTCGATGAGGAAGTCGCGCGCCTGCACCTGGAGAAGATCGGCGTGAAGCTGACCACGCTGACCAAGGAGCAGGCCGGTTACCTCGGCGTGCCGGTGGAAGGCCCGTACAAGCCGGAACATTACCGCTACTGATCACCTCCGCTGCCCGCAGATAAAGACGAGGAAACAAGCAAACGCGCGGCCCAGCCGCGCGTTTCTTTTTGCATTTTTGCCGTTATTTCATGCGTCACACCCAATAGTTCTTGCGACAACCATCCGCTTGTTTTTTGCGTGAATGCCGGTGCTAATCTGCAATAGCCGGCAGCGTCTGCACGGTGCTTAATTCCTGATTTCAGGATGGTGAGTATGGTGAGGGGTGATCACCACACTGTGCCAGCGATCGTGCTGGGCCGCGGCCCTACGGCGCTCGGTATTCTGCGATGCCTGCGACTGGCAGGCATTCCCGCCTATGTGGCCTGCCCGGCGATGGATCAGGTGACACGCTCGCGCTGGTTCCGACCCACGCCGGGACCAACCCCATGGGACGGCGCGATCGGCCCGCATGCGTACGACGTATTGCGCAACATGCCGCTGGCCGAGGCAGCGCTGATCCCCGGTGCCGACGACGCGGCCTTGTGGCTGGCAGACCTTCCGCACAGCGAACTCGGCGGGCGCTTCAAGGTCAGCACCAGCTCACGCCTGTCCCAGGAAATCCTGCAGGACAAGTCGCGCTTCGCGGCTTTCCTGAAAGGCACCGACATCCCGCATCCGTCCACTTTCCGCATCGACTCGCTCACCGACATCGATGCGATTCCGTTCGACACGCTCGACCGGGTATTCATCAAGCCGGTCAACTCGCAGAAATTCAGCGATGTCACCGGCGTCAAGGGTGTCTGGGTCAAGCGCAAGGAAGATCTTTACGAGGTCTGGCAGAAGCTGCATTTGCAGGGCTTCATGTTGATGGCGCAGGAATACGTACCGGGCTCAGTCACCGATCACTATTTCGTCGATGGCTTCCGTGACGCGAGCGGCAGATTGACTGGCCTGTTCACGCGCCAGCGTATCCGGATCTCTCCGCCCGATTTTGGCAACAGTTCGTATTGCCGCAGCATTCCGATCGCCAACCTGCAAGCACCAATCGACAGCATGACCACGTTGCTGTCCAAACTGGATTACCGCGGCATCTTCAGCGCGGAATTCAAGCGGGACGCACGCGACGGCAAATTCCGCATACTCGAAGTCAACACGCGTGCCTGGACCTATGTCGAGTTCGCCGCCCGCTGCGGCGTGAACGTCTGCGAGATGGCATACCAGGACGCGATGGGGCTACCAGTGACCGTTGCGTCGAAAGACTACGTGGTGGATGCGGGCTGCGTTGATCTGCATCGGGACATCAGCGCCGTCTGGGCGCAGGATGCAACCAGCCGCGGACGACTGCCCCGGATCCTGTTGCAATGGGCGCGCGCTCACTTTCACTCCTTCCGCTTCGACGATCCCAGCCCCGGATTGTCAGTCGCATGGAACCTCGTGACACAGCGCCTCAAGCGGTATTTCGGTACTTGGCCCACCCTTTCGGCACGCATACATCGCTTCATCGCGAAATAGAGATATATACTTGCCGGCATTGCGACCAGGAACCCAGCAATGCCGGCCATCAGCTTCGAATTCTTTCCGCCCAAGACCGACGAGCAGCGTGCACAGCTGGACCGCGCCGCCCAGGCGTTGAAGGCGCACCAGCCGGAATACGCCTCGGTCACCTTCGGTGCCGGCGGCTCCACCCTCAGCTATACCGGCGACACCGTGGCGCGGCTGCATAAGCAGCACGGCCTCAACGTGGCGCCGCACCTGTCCTGCATGGGCGGCACGCGGGCGGAGATCGCCGAGCTGCTGGATGGTTACCGCAAGGCTGGTTACCGACGCATCGTGGCGTTGCGCGGCGACATGCCCTCGGGCATGGCCACGGCCGGCGATTTCCGCTACGCCGCCGAACTGGTGCGCTTCATCCGCGAGCACTGCGGCGACCACTTCCACATCGAGGTGGCCGCGTACCCGGAAACCCATCCGCAGGCCGACGACGCGCTGCGCGACCTGCAGCACTTCAAGGCGAAGGTCGATGCTGGCGCGAACGGTGCGATCACCCAGTACTTCTTCAATCCCGATGCGTATTTCCGCTTCGTCGATGACGTGCGCAAGCTCGGCGTGAACGTGCCGATCGTGCCGGGCATCATGCCGATCACGAACTATGGCCAGCTGAAACGCTTCTCGGACATGTGCGGCGCCGAGATCCCGCGCTGGATCGCCAAGCGCATGCAGGCGCACGGTGATGATGCCGAGTCGATCCGCGCACTCGGCGCCGAGGTGGTGGCGCAATTGTGCCGACGCCTGCTCGAAGGGGGTGCACCGGGCCTGCACTTCTACACGCTGAACCGTTCCAGGGCGACGCAATCGGTACTGCAGCAACTTGCCTGAACCAGCGGACGGGTATGCTGGCATGATGCGCCCGTCAGCCGCCCTGCCCTGCCTCATCCTGCTCGCCTGGTCCATGCCGATACTGGCGCAGACGGAGATCCACCGCTGCATCGGCGCGAATGGCAGCGCCGTGTTCACCGACCAGCCGTGTGCCGCGCTGCAGGCCACCCCGGTCAGCCCGGCCGCCACGCCCGGCAACGACATCGCGCCCGCAGCGCCACCGCCGATCCTGTGCGCGGCCAGCTTGGGTGCGTTGCGCCAGAGCGTGATCGACGCGTTCGCCAGCCATGATGCAAACCGCATGGCCGGCCTGATGCTTTGGAGCGGCTACGGACGCGGTACGGCGATCGCGGATATCCGCTCGCTGGGCGCGTTGATGAAACAGCCGTTGCTGGACGTCGGCACGCCGGACGAGCCGGCGCCCGGCGACGACCCATTGGCCCCGCCCCCCCCGCCCGCACCGCCACCAGCCAACGCCCAACTGGTGCTGCATACCGCCGGCAATGACGGCAGCGGAAGCCCGCACGAGCTGCGTTTCAACGTCGTCAGCCTCGCCGGTTGCCTGTGGCTGCGAAACGCTGATTGATGCGGGCCGACTGACGCCGGGCAGACTCACAGCAGCTATCATGGGCGGTCCCCACTGGAGAATCGACATGGCGCAGCAATACCCTGAGTGGATCTGGCAGAACGGCAGCATCAAGCCCTGGGCCGAAGCGACCACGCATGTGATGTCGCACGCGCTGCATTACGGCTCGTCGGTGTTCGAGGGTATCCGCAGCTACGCCACACCGGACGGGGCAGCGATCTTCCGCCTCACCGACCATCTGAACCGGCTGTACCAGTCGGCCAAGATCTACGACATGGTGTTGCCGCATTCCGCCGATGAGCTGGCCGCAGCCTGCCGCGCGGTGATCAAGAAGAACGAGCTCGGCGCGGCTTACCTGCGCCCGGTCGCGTACCGCGGCCTTGGTGGTTTCGGGCTGTCCGCCGAGACCCCGATCGACGTCGCTGTGGCGGCATGGCCGATGGGTCCGTACCTCGGGCCAGAGGCGCTGCAGAACGGCATCGACGCCTGCGTGTCGAGCTGGCAGCGCTTCGCGCCGAACACCATTCCGGCTGGCGCCAAGGCCGGCGGCAATTACCTGTCCGGTCAGCTGATCGCCCGCGAGGCGCGCCGTCTCGGCTTCGGCGAAGGCATCGCGCTGGCTTCCAGCGGCCTGCTCAGCGAAGGCGCGGGCGAGAATCTGTTCCTGGTGTTTGACGGCGTGCTGCACACCACCCCGGCCAGCGCCTCGATCCTCGCCGGCATCACCCGCGACACGCTGAAGACGCTGGCCCGCGAGGATGGCATCGACGTGGTCGAACGCGATATCCCGCGCGAATACCTGTATCTGGCCGACGAGCTGCTGATGTGCGGCACTGCCGCCGAGATCACCCCGATCCGTTCGGTCGACGGCAAGCAGGTCGGCACCGGCAAAGCCGGCCGCGTGACCCTGCGTCTGCAGGAACTGTTCTTCGGCCTGTTCGACGGCCGCACCCACGACAAGTGGGGTTGGCTGGAGCAGGTCTGAGGCACAGCCACTCACAGGAACAAAAACGCCCCGCGATGCGGGGCGTTTTTGTTCCTGCCCTGCTTTGATTTGCTCCCTCCCCTGCTTGCAGGGGAGGGTTGGGGTGGGATCAGCTCTTGTGATCTCCCTCGCTAGCCCGGACAACCTCCTCCCAGCCTCCCCCTGCTTGCAGGAGGTAGGAGCAGAGTTCCCTGCTTCAGCTGAACTTGATGCTGGCGATCGCCCCGTTCGCATCGCTGCGCGGACGCATCGAGACATCCCAGCCGTACAACTCGCACAACCTGCGCACGATCGCCAGGCCGAGGCCGGCGCCGCTGCCGCCGGCACCCTCACCGCGTACGCCGCGCTGGAACAGGCGCTCGGCATCTTCCGGCTTGATCCCGGGACCGGTGTCGATCACCTCGATGCGGCCAGCACCCACTTCGACCCGCACGCTGCCTTCGAGGGTGTACTTGATCGCGTTGCCTATCAGGTTGGTCAGTGCCACCGACAACACCGAGGCCGGCGCATTGACGTTGACCGTCTCGTTGACGGTCAACTCGATGGTGAGCGGCTTGCCGCGCATCTGCGGGCGCTGGCTTTCGATCACGTCAGCGGCAACCTTGCCGACTTCGGTGATTTCACCGCGTGTCGGCCCACGCCGTTCGGCACGCGACAACAGCAGCAACGCCTCGATCAGCTCGGTGGCCTGACGCGAAGCGCGCTCGATCCGCTTCAGCCGCTCGCTCAATTTCTCGGTGAGATCGGGCGAACCCTGCAGCAGTTCGGTGGTACTGGCGATCACCGCCAGCGGCGTGCGCAACTCGTGGCTGACGTCGGAGTTGAACTCGCGATCGCGCTCGACCATTGCGGTTAGCCGCGCCGAGTATTCGTCCAGCGCATGCGCCAGTTCGCCCACTTCGTCATCGGCAAAATGCGGCGCCAGCGGCTCGGCCTTGCCGGCCTTGCGAAATTCACGCAGACGATTGGCCAGCTCGCTGACCGGCTTGAGCACCTTGCGCGACAGCCACAAGCCCAATGCCAGCGAGAGCAACCCAAACAAGAACACGGCACCGATCACGCTGATCAGCAATTGCTGCTTGCCCAGATCGTCGCGACTGACGTCATATTTGACGAACGCGATCAATCCGTACTGGCGACTTACGGCAAGCTTGTAGTGCCGCTGCTGTCCACCGTCGCCAACCTCGTAGAGGTCATGTACTCCCGTGGACAATCCCTGCCATGAAAGGGGCGCCTTGTAGATCGTGCGATCACTCCAGCCCCAACCTGTCATCAGCTTGGAATAGAACGGCTGCCCCGGCGACTCGTGCATCTGCTGCACGTAACTGTCGGCATCCTGCTGCAGCGAGGACACTACCAACTGATCCTCCACCTTCGCGCGCACATACAGCGCAGCCACAGCAAACAACGCGCTGAGGCCGAAGCCGAACAGCGCGAAGGAGACGATCAATCGAAAGCGAAGCTTACGCCTGGACTGCATCCGGCTCGACCATCCGATAGCCAATGCCGTGCCGCGTGTGGATCAGCGGCTTCTCGAATGGTTTGTCGATCGCCGCGCGCAGGCCATGGATATGCACGCGCAGCGAATCGCTGTCCGGCAATTCCTCACCCCACACTTTCTGTTCCAGATCCTGCCGGGTAACTACCGACGGGCTCGCTTCCATCAACGCCTGCAGCAGCTTCAGGCCGATAGGGTTCAGCTGGATCGACTTGCCTTCGCGGTTCACCGTCAGCGTGTCGAGATTGAAAGTGAGGTCGGCGACCTTCAGCACACGGCTCTGCGGACCCTTGCCACGGCGTGCCAGGACTTCCAGCCGCGCGGCCAGTTCCTGCAGCGCGAAGGGTTTGGTCATGTAGTCGTCGGCACCGGATTCGAAGCCGGTCAACTTCTGCTCCAGCGCATCGCGCGCGGTCAGCATCAGGATCGGTGTCTGTTTGTGCGCCTCGTGGCGCAGCTTGCGTGCCACTTCCAGACCATCCATGCCGGGCAGCGTGAGATCCAGCACGATCACGTCGAAATCGTGCACCACCGCCAGATGCAGGCCGGTCACGCCGTCGCCCGCAAAATCGACCACGTTGCCGCGGTCTTCCAGATAATCGCCGATGTTGGTCGCGATATCGCTGTTGTCTTCGATCACCAGAACGCGCATGTGTCACTCCTGCGCAGCCGACGCACGGGTCGACCGGGGCTACAAGCTTAACAAGCTTGCGTTAGCGAAGTGCGCGGATCGCGGTACGAAACTGAACACACGATGCTGCAGGCAATAAAAAGGCCCAGATGCACGACTCGCCGTCGCCCACCTGGGCCCAAACTACTGCCCCGATACCATCATCTGCTCGTCAGCGGCCATGGCGGCCCGCGTGCCTCGCAAAAACAGTGCCTGCTTTATAGGGGGTCGCTGGTTACGGTGCAGTTAACCCGGGCGCAGCTGGCTGTTAATGCGGCACACGCTGCGCCCCATTCAGGCCTTTGCCGGCTTGCGCCGCGTGCGTGTTTCGGCCTGCGTGTCGGGTGCCTGCGCCTGCAGCAGGTCCATGATGGCGCCGGCCACATCGACACCGGTCGCCGCCTCGATGCCTTCCAGGCCGGGCGAGGCATTCACTTCCAGCAGCAGCGGGCCGCGTTTGGAGCGCAGCAGATCCACCCCGGCGATCCCCAGGCCGAGTGCGCCGACCGCCTGCACCGCGATACGCTTTTCCTCCGCACTCAGGGTCGCCGCCATCGCGCTGCCACCGCGATGCAGGTTGGCGCGGAACTCGCCTGGGCTGGCATCGCGCTGCATCGCCGCCACCACCTTCTTGCCGACCACGAAACAGCGCAGGTCACTGCCCTTGGCCTCGGCGATGAACTCCTGCACCAGGAAGTTCGCGTACAGTCCGCGGAACGCCTCGATCACGCTCTGCGACGCGCTGCGCTTCTCGGCCAGCACCACGCCGGTGCCCTGGCTGCCTTCGTTGAGCTTGATCACGTGCGGCGGATCGCCGAGCAGGGCCAGCACGTCGGCGGTATCGTCCGGATTGTCGCCGAACACCGTGATCGGCATGTCGATGCCCTGCGCGGCAAGGATCTGCAGGCAGCGCAGCTTGTCGCGCGCGCGCAGCACCGCATCGGACGGGTTCGGCGTGTACACGCCCATCATTTCCAGCTGGCGCAACACGGCGGTGCCGTAGAACGTGCTGGTGGTGCCGATGCGGGGAATCACCGCGTCGATGTCGCGCACCTCCTTGCCCTTGTAGCGGATCGCCACCGCACCCGGCGCGATGCGCACATAGCAACGCAACGGATCGAGCACGCGCACCACATGGCCGCGTTCGCGCGCAGCCTCGACCAGTCGCTTGGTCGAATAGAGACGGGTGTTGCGCGACAGGATCGCGATTTTCATACAGAGGCCGTCATGAGATGTCCGGGGCCGCCAGCAGCGGCCGTGGCTGGGTATAGGAACGTGCCGGATCCACTGCAAAACGCCCGTTCAGGGCGCTGCGACCCAGCAACAACGGAAACAGCATATGCCGTCGGTCGGTCAGGTTGATGTCGACGCTGAAATGCTGCCCGGCCAGTTGTACTTCGCTGCGGATGAACCAGCGCTCGGTGCGCCGGCCACCGGTATCGGTCACCGCGCGCCGATCCAGCGCCGGCGTCTCGCAGCGCACATGCACCGGCTGGCGTCGGCCGACGTGCATGGTGAAGCGCAACCAGGTCGCGCCATCACGCTGGAATTCTTCGAGAGTATCGACATGCAACGAGCTGCTGCGTGCGCCCGTATCAAGCTTGGCCTTGAGCAGTCCGATGCCCAATTGCGGCAACGCCAGACGCTCCCGCCAACCGAGGGTGATCAGATCCGCCATGTGGGTTCGGGATTGCTCGGGGGGACCGGGGAGTGGAGCGGGTGAAGGGAATCGAACCCTCGTCAGTAGCTTGGGAAGCTACAGCTCTACCATTGAGCTACACCCGCCTTGGCCGGCGGATGGTAACGCGTGATGCGCGCCGTTGGAAAGTCGCCCGCCGCGAAGTTTCGCCATGCGGAACCTGCCGACTCCCAGGACGCCCGTCAGGCAACGGAACGGCGGCACCGCCCCAACGCCGCATGAATCGCAGATGGCGGCCAGCTGAATCGCCAGCAGCAGGCGCAGCAAAACTAAGACAGGCCTAACTTTTCATGTGCACATAATTGAACCGTCATCGCCAGCCTGCCTCAGCACAGGCTGGCGAACCGAACGAACTCATCGCGCGATGGCACATCGCACCAGCCCAGGGGGAAACGTCACATGCGTGTGCTTGCCAAATTTTTCGCTCCATCACGCTTCGGCTGGCGACTGCTGGCGATCGTGCTGCTGTGCGCGGCAGCCGGCCTGGCCCAGGCGCAGTCCGGCGCGGACGACGACAGCGCCGATCCGCCGAGTCGGGTGGCGCGGTTGTCGTACATCTCCGGCGATCTCGGTTTTCTGCCGGCCGGAGCTAAGGACTGGAGCGACGCCAGCATCAATCGCCCGCTGACCACCGGCGACCGGCTGTCCACCAGCCGGGGCGCCCGCGCCGAACTGGAATTCGGCGGCGGCACCCTGCGCATGGACGGCCAGACCGACTTCGGCCTGCTCGATCTGAATGACCAGCTGACCCAGATCGAACTGACCCAGGGCACGCTCAATCTCACTGTGCACCATCTCGATCAGGGCCAGAGCTACGAAATCGACACGCCGACCGTGGCGCTGGTGATCGACCAGCCCGGCAGCTTCCGGGTGGACATCAACGACAACGGCAGCGATACCCAAGTCACCGCGTTCAACGGCGGCGCCATCGTGTATGGCGAGAACAACGCGCAGCGCACGATCAATCCCGGCCGCAGCTATCGCTTCGTGGATTCCAGCCTGGCCGCGGTGTCGATCAGCGACATCGATGGCGGCGATGCGTTCGACGCGTGGGTCAGCGGGCGCGACCGCCGCTACGCGCAGTCGGGCAGCCGGCGATACGTTTCCGACGGCGTGATCGGCTATCAGGATCTGGATCAGTACGGCGACTGGCAGAGCACCAGCGACTACGGCGAGGTGTGGTATCCCACCCAAGTCGCCCTCGACTGGGCGCCGTACCGTGACGGCCACTGGGCCTACATCGCGCCGTGGGGCTGGAGCTGGGTGGACGATTCGCCGTGGGGCTTCGCGCCATATCACTACGGCCGCTGGGCCTATACGCGTCGCGGCTGGGGCTGGATTCCGGGACCGCGCGAAGTGCGCCCGATCTATGCCCCGGCACTGGTCGCGTTCGTCGGTGGCGCTGGCTGGTCGGTCGGCATCAGCAGCAGCCCCGTGGGCTGGTTCCCGCTCGGTCCGGGCGAGGTCTACAACCCGTGGTACCGCGCCAGCCGCAACTACTACACCCGCGTCAACGTCACCAACATCAACGTGCGCAACACTTACAACCGCACCACGATCATCAACAACATCAACAACTCGTACAACGATTACCGCAGCGGCCAGCCCGTGCGCAACGGCCGCTATGTCAATCGCGATGCACCACGCGGCTTCACCGCCGTACCGGGCAACACCTTTGCCGGCGGCCGGCATGTGCAGCGCAACCTGGTGCAGGTCGATCAGCGCCAGCTCGCCGCTGCCCCGCTGGTCTCGCGCGATGCCAACAAGCTGCGCCCGATCACGGGTGATGCACCACCCTCGCGCCATGCGCATGCACGCAACCTGCCGGCCGGCGGATTCGATCGCGAAGTGGTGGCACGCCACGCGCCGCCAATGATGACGCGTGGCGTGGCGCAGGATGCACGTGGCCCCGGACGCGACAACCCTCTGGCCGACTCGCCACGCGTCGGCATGCCGGCATCCAACGTCCGCGTGCTGAATCCACGCGACAACGTTGACCGCCCCTTCCCGGCCGGTCGCGCGGGCAACGATCGCGTCGCCGGCGACCATCCGCGCCAACCCATCGACGCGCCGCAGCAGTCGCCGGCCAGTACCCGCATCACCGCGGATACGCCGACAGGAACACGCAACGACAACCGCGCCGAGGTACGTGGCGACGCCGGGTTGCCATCCGCACGCTTCGCCCATCCACGCGACAACGTCGATCGGCGCGAGTCGATGCCGCGACCGGGCGTCAGCTACATCTCCGGCGCCGACGAAAACCAGCCACGTCCTGCCTACCGCAACAACCCGACCCTGCCGCAGGTACCGCAGATTCAGCGTTCCGACCAGGGCCCGGGCAACCGGAACGTGCCGGCCAATGACGAGCGTTTCCAGCGCTTCCAGTCCAATCGCACCGTGCGGCAGGAGTCGCAGAGTCCTGCTGCCGCACCGACGCGTAACGCCGATGAGCCACGCTTCCAGCGCGCCGAGGCGGACAACCGGAACATGCCCGCCAGCGACGAGCGGTTCCAGCGCTACCAGTCCAACCCAACGATGCGGCAGGACTCGCCGCCGGCACCAGCCGCACCGATGCGCAACAACGACGAGCCGCGCTTCCAGCGTGCCGAACCTGCGCCACGCAGCTACGTTCGCGAACAACCACAGCCGGCGCCAATGCCCGCACCCATCCGCAATGAGCCGCCGCCGCGCCCGACCTTCCAGCCGCCGCCGCGCTATCAGCCACCGCAGCAGCGGGCCGAAACGCCACGTCAGCAGCACAACGAATCACGACCTGCGCAAAAATCCGCACCCCGGGTGAAAGACGACGCCGAGCAGCACTGAGGCATAACCACCCCCGACCTGCTTCGGCTTGCCGGAGGAAGTCGGGGGTGGCCAGCGGCTCGCGTCGGCACTCCCGATGCCAGCCGCTACAATGCGCGCATGCCCAAGATCGATACCCCCGACAGCCCCGATCACGACGATTCCACACCGGAGTACATGCGCCGCATCCGCAGCTTCGTGCTGCGCGAGGGTCGCATGACACCAGCACAGCAGCGCGCGTTCGACACCTTGTGGTCGCGTTTCGGAATCGACTACCACGGCACACCTCACGACTTCGCCGCGAACTTCGGCCGCCATGCACCCTTGGTGCTTGAGATCGGCTTCGGCAATGGCGAAGCGCTTGCATGGGCCAGCGAGCACGACCTGGCGCGCGACTTCCTCGGCGTCGAAGTGCACGGCCCCGGTGTCGGCCGGCTGATGAACGCGCTGGCCGCACGCGATGCCGGCAACGTGCGACTGTACAAACATGACGCCGTCGAAGTGCTGGAACATGAGATCGCGCCCGGCACCCTCGTCGAAGCACGCATCTGGTTTCCCGATCCGTGGCACAAGAAGCGTCACAACAAGCGCCGGCTGATCCAGCCCGAGTTCGTCGCGCTGCTCGCCTCGCGCATGGCACCGGACGGCCTGTTGCACCTGGCCACCGACTGGCAGGCCTACGCCGAACACATGCTCGAGGTGATGGAAGCCGCACCGGCCTGGCGCAACCAGCTCGGCCCCGGCCAGTACGCCGAGAAACCCGAGTGGCGCATCGAAACCCATTTCGAGCGACGTGGGTTGAAGCTGGGGCATGGAGTGTGGGATTTGTTGTACCGGAAAGTCTGAGGGGAGGAGCTCTACGCCCTCCAGCCTCCTCTCGCGAACCAGGAGATGAGCACAGGCCGGCACGCCGTGCCCCCTTGCATGCAGTGAGGAACTGGGTCGCTCTTGGCTCTGGGTTCACCAGCCGTCGCATCAGCCCGCTTATACTCACGCCACTCATCCAGGGACGAATCGACGCAGCGTGAAGCTTCCACTGCCCCGCCGTATCCGCCATAACCCGCTGCCCTTCCGGGACGTCAGCTAGTGGGACTTTCGCTCACCCCCGAAATGATCCTGGTACTCGGGCTGGTGGGCTTCACCATGCTGATGCTGGTGCTCGAGTGGATCCGCGCCGACATGGTCGCGCTGCTGGTGGTGGTGGTGATCGGCCTGACCGGGTTGATCCCGTCCGAGCGCGTGTTCAACGGCTTCGCCGGCAACGCGGTGATCGCGATCATCGCGATCATGATCATGGGCGAAGGGCTCGATCGCGCCGGCGTGCTCAACCTCACTGCGCGCTTCGTGATGCGCATGGCGCGCGGCATGGAATCGCGCCTCGGCGTGGTGATCAACCTGGTCGCCAGCCTGTTCAGCGCGGTGATCCCCAGCCAGGCGCTGGCCGCGCTGATGATCCCGGTCAGCAGCCGGCTGTCCGCACGCACCGGCGTGCCGTTGTCGCGACTGCTGCTGCCGATGGCGTTCTGCATCCTCACCGCGACCAACACCACGCTGATCGCGAACTCGCCACTGATCGTGCTGAACGACCTGATCGCCAGCGCCAACGTCAACCTGCCACCGGGCGCGCACACGATCCCGAAGTTCGGCCTGTTCAGCGTCACTCCGATCGGCCTGGCGCTGGCGTTGCTTGGCGTGGCGTACTTCTATTTCTTCGGCCGCAAGCTTCTGCCCGGCCACGAGGACGAACGGCTGAAGGTGACGCCCGGCCGTACCGAGAGCTACTTCGCCGAGACCTACGGCATCGGCGGCGAGACCGCCGAGCTCACCGTCACCGCGGAAAGCCCGCTGGTCGGCATGAGCATTGGCGAGGTCGAGCAGTTGCATGACGCGCCGCTGATCCTGGCAATCAAGAGCGGCAACGACGCGCGCATGGCGCCGCCGGCCGACCACGTGATCTGGGTTGGCTCGGTGCTTGGCGTACTCGGTCCGCGCGAGCAGCTGACCCAGTTCGCCAACAACCAGCTGTGCCGGCTGTCGACCCGCATGCGCCAGCTCGGCGAACTGTTCAACCCGACCCGCGCCGGCATTTCCGAAGTGGTGATTCCGCCGGTCTCGCGCTTCATCAAGCACACCGTCGGCGAGCTGCGCCTGCGCAAGCGCTTCGGCATCTCGGTGCTGGCGGTGACCCGCGGCGAACAGGTATTCCGCGACGACGTGCGCGGGGTCAGCCTGCGCGCCGGCGACACCGTGGTGCTGCACAGCAACTGGCGCGATCTGGCGCTGGCGGCGGAAGACAAGGATCTGGTCGTCGTCACCGACATCCCGAAGGAGGAGCAGCGCCCCGGCAAGATCTGGCAGGCGGTCGGCTTCTTCGTGCTGGCGAAGTGCCTGGCGCTGTTCACCAATCTCGACCTGTCGGTGGCGATGATGACCGGTGCGATCGGCATGCTGCTGTCCGGCGTGCTGAACATGGACGAGGCATACAAGGCGATCAACTGGAAGACGATTTTTGTCACGGCGTGTCTGATCCCGCTGGGCTGGTCGATGGATGCCACCGGCACCGCCGCATGGATCGCGCAGGTCGTGCTGGAGCATCTGGGCGGCGCATCGCCATGGGTGCTGCAGGCCTGCCTGGCCATCCTCACCCTGTTGTTCTCGCAGGTGATGTCGAACGTCGGCGCCACCGTGATGATGGTGCCGATCGCGATCAGCGTGGCCGTTGCCACCGGCGGCAACCCCTCGGCCTATGCGCTGATCGTGGCGGTGTCCTCGTCCAACACCTTCCTGCTCAGCTCCGGCCATCCGGCGCTGA
>DAHUXL010000038.1 GCA_027307195.1 Rhodanobacter sp.
AACAGCGCGATCGATTCGACGTGCGCGGTATGCGGGAACATGTCCATCACGCCGGCCGACTTCAGCGTGAAGCCGTGCTGGTTGACCAGGATGCCGGCGTCGCGCGCCAGCGAAGCCGGATGGCAGGAGACGTAGACGATGCGCCGGGTCTGCTTGTGCGGCAGATACTCCAGCACCTTGTCCGCACCGGCGCGTGGCGGATCGAGCAGCATCTTGTCCCACGGCTGGCGCGCCCACTCGGCAGCGCGCTGATCCTCGAACAGGTTCGCCACGTGGAAGCGTGCGTTGTCGATGCCGTTGCGCGCGGCATTCTGCGCGGCACGCTCGATCAGGCCGTGTTCGCCCTCCACGCCCACCACTTCGGCGACGCGACGCGCGATCGGCAAGGTGAAATTGCCGAGGCCGCAGAACAGATCCAGCACGCGATCGGTCGGCTGCGGATCGAGCAGCTCCAGCGTGCGCGCCATCATGCGCTGGTTCATGTCGGCGTTGACCTGCACGAAGTCGAGCGGCTGAAATTCCAGCTCGACGTCGGCGACACCCGCGTTGCCACTGGCGATGCGGAACGCCAGCCGCGGGTTCTCCGGCCACAATGGATGCACGCTGCTGTTGCCGCCCGGCTGCAGGTAGATCGCCAGTCCGTGCTGCTGACCGAACGCGGCCAGCGCCGCCAGATCGCGCTCGCTCAACGGCTGCATATGGCGGAACACCAGCGCCATCAAGTCGTCGCCGGCGGCGAACTCGATCTGCGGGATGCTGTCGACTGCGTCCATGCCGCTGAGCAGGTCGGCGAGCAGGCCGACCTTCGGGCCCAGCGCCGGATGCATCACTTCGCAGTGCTGGATCTCGGCGACGAAACGCGGGTTCTGTTCCTCGCGAAAACCGACCAGCACGCGGCCCTTCTTCATCACGTTGCGTACCGACAGGCGGCCCTTGCGCCGGTAACCCCACGGCTCGCCGGTGAGCGGCGGCAACCACAGCTGCGGCGTGACCTTGCCGATGCGTTCGAAATTTTCCGCCAGCACGCGCTGCTTGGCCGCAATCTGCGACGGCGCGTCGAGGTGTTGCAGCGAGCAGCCGCTGCAATGCGCGAAATGCTGGCAGCGCGGCTCGACCCGATGCGGCGATGGCACGATCACCTCGACGACTTCGGCCTCGTCGAAATGGCGATGACGCTTGCGCAACCTGGCCAGTACCTGTTCGCCCAGCAGCGCACCGCTGACGAACACCGTCTTGCCGTCGATACGGGCCACGCCGCGACCGTCATGGCCGAGGTCGGTGATATGGGCTTCGAACGGGGTCGACGGAACGGAGTTGGATCGGGACATGAGGCTCGGACGGTTGAGGCCGCTGGGGCTGGCCGCCGATTATCCCAGATCGGCCACGACGACGCCCGGAGGCGCCGCCGCGGCGAACAGACTTACTTTTTCTGCCAGGCGCCGCTGGCGTTCTGGTAATACCAGCCGGCACGGGCCTTTTCGATCCAGCTCTTGGCGAAGGTGGCACGGATCTGCGGCGCCCACTCCGGATGATTGTTGGCGTTGGCGATTTCGGCGTACAGCGCGGTGCGGTCGCGATTTTCGTCGGCCACCGTGGCATTGGCCTGCGCGCGCGCGCTCAACGGCACCTTGGTGGCATCACGCATGGCGACCATGCCGTCGTTGGTGAAACCGACCGCGCCGCTGTCCAGCAGCTCACCCAGCGCGCCCTGGAAGCGCTCATGCATGCGCCCGCGAATCGCCTCGGTGGCACTGGTCTGGATCTTGATGTTCGGCACATCGGCGGCATACGCGGCCGGGATCAGCAGATCGAGCAGCATCGCCGAGGGATGCCGGGCATCGCTCTTCGGTGCCGGCTTCTGCTCTTTCGGTGCTGGCGTGGTCGCGGGAGCCGCCGTATCCAGCACGTTGCCGATGAACTGATCGGCCGCCTTCTGCGCCGCCGCTTCCGGGAAGTACACGTTGATGGTGACGCAGCCGACCAACGCCACGGCCAGTGAGGTCAGGATGACGTAGACGAGCTTGCGCATGGCGGACTCCGACAGTTGAAACATGAGGGAAATAACAGACAGCCCGTACCCGGTCAGTGAATTTCCGGAGCCGTTCCATTGATGGCTTCGCGCAACCGTCGTACCAGGGTCGGCCAGTCGACCTGGGTCTGATGGCCGATCACCTGCAGTCGCGGCAAGCCACTGCCTTCGACGATAGTGTAGCCGTCGGCAGTCGTCTCCAGACCACTCATCTGGCAGACCGTGCCCTGCAGTGTGCAATTG
>DAHUXL010000042.1 GCA_027307195.1 Rhodanobacter sp.
CACAGGCGATACGCCGTACCCGCTGCCACACGACCGGCGCGACCAGCGCGCTGGTCAGCCGAGGCCTGCGAGATGCTGACCGTCTCCAGCCGGGTGAAGCCCGAGTTCGGATCGAAGCGTGGCTCGCGCGCGAGGCCGGCGTCGATCACCGTGCGGATGCCCGGCAAGGTGATGCTGGACTCGGCGACATTGGTTGCCAGCACGACCCGCCTGATACAGGCTGGTCGCGTACCCGCTTCAGCCGGTGCCAGCGCGGCCTGCTGTTCGGCCAGCGAGAGTTCGCCATGCAGGGCAAGCACTTCGACATCGTCGCGCATCAGCGTCTGCGCCAGCATGGCTTGCGCACGCGCAATCTCGCGCTGGCCGGGCAGGAACGCCAGCACATCGCCGTCGTTTTCTTCCAGCGCCTGGCGCGCGATGCGGGCCAGATGATGCTCGATGCTTTCCTGCGTGCGCGCTGGCGGATGTTCGATGCGCACCGGGAAACTGCGACCGGGACTCGTCACGCGTGGCGCATCCAGCCACTGCGCGATGCGCTCGCCATCCAGCGTGGCCGACATCACCAGCAGGCGCAGCTCGGGGCGCAGCATGGCCTGCACGTCCAGCGCCAGCACGGCACCGAGATCGCCGGCCAGATGACGCTCGTGGAATTCGTCGAACACGATCGCGCCGATGCCGCCCAGTTCCGGATCGTGCTGGATCAGCCGGGTCAGGATGCCTTCGGTGACCACCTCAATCCGGGTTGCCGCGCTAACCTTCGACTCGAAGCGGATGCGATAGCCGACAGTCTGCCCGACTGCCTCGCCGAGCTGTTGCGCCATGAACAGTGCGGCGGCGCGCGCGGCGATCCGGCGCGGTTCCAGCATCACGATCTTCCGCCCCGCCAGCCACGCCGCATCGAGCAGGGCCAGCGGCACCTGGGTGGTCTTGCCGGCACCGGGCGGCGCTTCCAGCACCAGCCGCGGACAGGCGGCGAGCGACTCGCGGATCTGCGGAAGCAGTGGCGTGATCGGAAATATCGGCGGGGATGCAGTCATCCGCGCCGATGATAACGGCTGCCGCGGGCGGCCTGTGCAGCCGCCTGCGGCAAACTCGCGCCGACCCGCGAGCGCGGCGCCATGATCGCGGCGATGGCGCCTATCGCAGGCACTCGGCCTGCTGCTTGCGTGCGGCATCGACCGTGCCCAGCCGATTGCTGTGCTTGCGCGCCTCGATGATGACCTGCCAGTTGCGTTCGCACAGAGTGCCGCGACGCGAGCCCTGCTTCCACGATTGCATCGCCAGTTCCTGCGCGGTGGTGTAGTCGGAATGCTGCAGCGCGGTCTCGGCATGCTGCTGCAACTGTTCCGGCCAGCCTGGCGCAGGTGCCGTCGTGGTCGGCAGCGGCGCGATGACCGCCGGCGTCGCGCCGGCATGCTCGGCGGATGTCCGCAGCGGTGCCAGCGATTCGAACTTGTTCTGGTAGTCGTCGGTGATCTGCCGGGCATCCTCGCTGCCGCGAATCACCCGCGGCGTGATCAGCACGATCAGCTCGGTGCGGTTGCGGCTGCGACTGGTGTTGCCGAACAGCCGGCCCAGGATGGGCACCCGGTTGATTCCCGGAATGCCGGTATCGGTATTGCCTTCGGCCTGCTCGATCAGGCCGCCGAGCAACACGGTCTGACCGCTCTGCACTGCGACCTGGGTGGCCAGCTTGCGCTGCGAGATGGCCGGATTGCCGTTGACCAGTGGGGTCGACTTGTCGGCCTGGCTGACCTCCTGGCTGATGTTCATGTAGACCAGGCCGCCGGGATTGATCCGCGGCTGCACATTGAGGATCACGCCGGTGCTGAGATAAGTGACCTGGCTGTAGCTGGTGGCCGCGCCAATGCCGGTGTTCACGCTGGTCTGGTTGATCGGAATCTGGTTGCCCACCGCGATGCTGGCGGTCTGGTTGTTCATCACCACCATCGACGGCGCCGACAGCGTCTTGGTGTTGCCGCTGGTCTCCATCGCACGCACGGCAACCTGCAGGTTGCTGTTGAGGAAGGAATAGAAGAACGGCTCGCCGGCAAACGCATTGCCGCCCTGGCCCAGGGCGATCTGCCGGTGCCGGTACGGCTCGCCGGGCGTGATGCTGCCGTCGCTGTTGGTGGTGCTGCCGGTCAAACCCTGCAGATACCACTGCACGCCGAACTGGAATTCACCGGTTAGACTGACCTCGAGGATGCGCGTCTCGATCTGCACCTGCATCGGCACGTTGTCGAGCTTGCGGATCGCCGATTTGATTTCCTCCCACTGCGTCGGGCGCGCGCGCACCAGCAGCTGGTTGTTGCTGTCGACCGAACTGATTTTCACGCTGCCGTCGCTGGAGCTGTACTGCTGCTCGTTCGTTGCGCTGCTGTTGTTGCCGCCGCCGGCATTGCCGAAACCGGACGACGCTCCCCCCGTGTTGCCGCCCAGAGCGCCACCCTTGCTACCGCCGAGGCCGCCGCCGTCAGCGCTTTCGGTACCGCCGCCGAATGCGGAGCCGCCGGCTTTTCCACCCAGGCCGCCGCCCTCGCTGGCGCTGTTCGAATTGCCGAAGCCGCCGGCAGTGCTGCCCATGCTGGTCGCGCCTGCGGTGTTGGTGCTGCCCAGCGTGCCGCCGCTCAGGCCGGGGCCGACCTGACCACCGTTATCGGCGCCGCTGCCGGCGCCGTTGGTATAGATCTGCGCCAGGTACTTCGCCAGGTCCGACGCCTTGATGTTGCGCACGTCGTAGACGAACAACTGCGGCTCGTTGCCGCCACCACGATCGATGCGGGCGATCCAGTCGCCGACTTCCTGCAGGTATTCGGGCTGGGTGCTGATGACCACCAGTGCGTTGGTACGCTCGATCGGGATGAAGCGCAGCATGCCGGCCAGCGGCGTGTCACCGCCCTTGCCGAACATGCCGTCCAGCTTCGGCATCAGTTCGGCGACGTTGGCGTACTGCAGGTTGAATACGCCCACCGACATGCCGCGCAGCCAGTCGACGTCGAACGTGCGCACCATGCTCTGGTAGTTGGCCAACTCATCCGGTGTGCCGGACATCACCAGCAGATTGCGCGCCTGATCCACCAGCAGGGTCGAATCCGTTCGCGCAAACGGCTTGATCAGCTTCTGCATCTCGATGGCCGAGATGTAACGCAGCGGAAACAGCCGTGCCTGCAAGCCGCCCTTGGGCGACGCAGCGCCGAGGCTAGGCACCAGATTGCCAGCCACCGCCTCCTTCTCCGGCATCACCACGTAGCCGCCGTTGCGCTGTACCAGCGCGTTGTGCGTCCACGACAGCAGCGTCTCCAGGATCGGCAGCGCCTGGCCCGAATCGACCGGCTCGGAGGTGGAGAACGAGATATTGCCCTGCACGCCCGGCACGATCGTGTAGTTCTGCTTGAGCAGGTCACCGAGGATCGCCTTGACCACCGCCTGCACCGGCTGGTTCTCGAAATTGAACGTCACCGCGCCATTGCCGTTTGCCGCCGGACGGGGCGTACTCAGCGCACCGGGCCGGATGAACTCGCCGCTGCCGTGACTGACTTCGGTTTTCGCGGCGGTCTCGCTGTTGCTGCTGATGTCGTTGTTCAACGGCAGTGGCGCCGGCACCGGATTCCCGGTGCCGGCCATCGCCTCGCGCTGCAGCGCGCCGTTGTCCTGCGGCTGCGGCAGGCTGGCGCAACCGGCCATGCCCACGACAACGGCAAGTGTGGCGGTGCGCAGGACTTGCTGGGTGAGCGTGCGGAACATGGGTCAACGTACTCCTTCATTGGCCGCGGCGGCACGGGCGGCCCGACGTTTCTGGATATTCTGGCGCAGCTTCTCGGCGGCCGATTCTGCTGCCGGGCTCGGCGCGGGCCGTTGCTGCGGCGCGCCCATCGACGGCGCTGGCGCGATAATGCCGCCACGGCCGTCGCCGGGACCGGATGGCGGCGTGGTCATTTCCGGAGCACCCGGTTCAACCCGCATGATCGTGCCGTCGCCTGGACCCGTAGCGGTGGCCGCCGCGGCACCCTTGTTGTCATCGATCGGAGCGCCGGCCGGCAGTTTCAGTTCGGTGCGGCCCGCCGATGAATCGAACAGCGCCGAGCGCGGACGCACCTCCACCAGCTTCACGCTGCCGTCGGGCAACGACTCGCCTTCGTGCAGGCGCACCTGCTTGTCGCCGCTCTTGTCACGCAGCAAGGCCATGCGCAGGTCGGGCGTGAGGATGATGCCGGTCAGTTCGAGATCGCCGAGGTTGCTGCCACCGTCGGCCGCGTGCGCCACCGGTTTGCGGTCGGGGCTGAACAACGGCTTCTGCCAGACCAGTGCAAACTTCTCCAGCGGCAGCGGTTGCGGCAGATCGGCGGGATTACCGGCCGGCGGCAACGCCGCCAGCGCGCGTGGTGCATCCCACCGTGCGCCGCGACCGATGCCGCTCAGCAGCAACAGCAACACGGCGCCCAGCAGTACCGCAATCGCGACCAGGATCGGGGTCAATTGGCGCTGGTTGGCGGCGTTCACGGCGCGGCTCCCGCATTACCGTCCGGCTCACCGGATGACACGGGCGTGGGCGCACCGCGCGCTGGCCGCACGTAGCCGGACAGAGTGAACTGCACTTCCAGCGGTGCCGCATGATTCTGCTGCGCCGCCACCGGGTTGCGATAGATGCCGATGTCATCGACAAACAGGTACGGCGTGCCCTGCTCCAGCGCTTGCAGTACCGCCGCCAGTGGCTCGATGTCGCAACTCAGGCTGATGCTCACCGCCGCCTTGCGGTATGGCTCGCCGGCAGTGACCGGCGGGTTCGGCAACGGCATCTTCTGACTTACCACGCAGCTGCCGCCCTTCGTGTTGCTGGCGACCACGTCGACCACGCGCTGCATCAGATCCGCCGCGGCCGTGTTCGGATCATCCGCCGCCAGGAACGCGCTGCTGGCGGCCTGGCCGGCACCGAGCGTGGCGATGCGCTGCTGCAACGCCGGCTTCTCGGCGATCGCGGCGGCATAGCGGCTGTGGGTATCGCGCAGGTCGGCCATGTCGCTGCGGATCTGCTGCAACGGCGCCACGAACCACCAGTGCAGCAACACGAAATAAGCCAGCAGCAACGCCAGCAGCAGCAACCCGATCGCCGCGATGCGGCTGTCGCGCGGATTGAGTGCGGTCATCTTCATGGCGCACTCCCGCTGCTGGCCGGAGCCGACGACCTCGACTTGCCCGCCGCAGGCTGGTGCACCCGCGCGGTCAGGTAGAAGCGTTCCTTGCCCGTGGTCGGATCGGGCTGGATGCTGCCCTGGAAACTGGCGTCGGTGATCAGCGTGGAGTCCTTCAATGCGTCGAGCAACTTGGTTGCCTGCTGGCTCTGCCCCTGAAAACCGATCTGCCCGGTGTTGTCGACGCTGAACCGCTCCAGCCACGCACTGTCCGGCAACCGCGCGGTGGCTTCCTGCAGCAGGCTGAGCATGCTGACGGTGTTCTTCTTGCGCTGGGCCAGGAAACCAGCCGCGCCAGCGTTGTCCTGCAGCTGCTGACGCAGCGCGACTACCTGCTGCGCCTCGCCGCGCATGCTGTCGACCTCGGCCTGCATCTGGCTGAGTGCCGCCTCGCGGTTATGCAGCCACGCGCTGAGCACCAGCACCAGCAGCAACACACAGGCGGCGGCCAGCGCCAGATTGAGGCGCCGCCGCGGGCGCACGCGATGCGGCGTCTGTTCCGGCGGCAACAGGTTGACGCCGAGGCGATCATTCGCCACCGCCACGTCCACCGCATCGATCGAAATGCCCTGCGCGTGCAGGCGCGCCAGCAGCGGATCCAGCGTGCCGCGCGTGACCGCCACCAGCTCCGCGTTGAAACGGCCTGCAGCCGCTGGCGTGTCCAGCTCACGCACGGCGTAATACACCTGCGCCACATTGAAGGGGGTCTGCCGATCCATCTCGAACCCGACGACCTGCAACAAGTTGTCGCGCGCGGCCACCGGCAGCGCCAGCGGGCGGCGCAACGCGACCTCGGCCGGCAACAGCAGCGCCAGGCGCCGATCCTCGCGATCGACGTGGCGCAACGCGGCATCCAGTGCAGGCGGCAGGATGCGCGCATCACCGGTCACGCTGTCGACGCTGTCCTCCCAGTTCGCCAACGATTCGGCGTTACCGCACCGACGCAGCGTCCATTGCGCAGCGGCCTCGGAGTACTGCAGCAGATGCCAGTCCGCGCCACTGCCGAACCAGCCGCGCCAGCGCAACGGCAACAGATGGCGCAGTTCGCCGCCCCACCAACCCAGGAAGCCCGGCATTGGCGAAGCCCGCCAGCCGCGGCGTACGCGATCCATCAACGGCTGCAGCGACTGCGTTGCCGTACTCATTCTGCCTCACCCTCCTGCCAGCGCAGCACCGCGTAGGGTTGCGCGCTCCCCTGCCCCGTCAAACGGATCGTGGCACGCAGGACGGCATGCGTGCCGTCGGCCAGCGTGGCCTCCGACCGGATACTATGCGTTGTTCCATTGCCGAGAGCCAGACTCGGGTCATTCACCTGCCTCCTGCGCGCGGCCTGGATCACCGCCAGCTGTTCCGGCGTCATCCCCGGAATCGCAGCCAGCGCCAGCGGCGGCGCGGTATTCGGGTTCGGGCTCGCGGTACCCGACCAGATCGTTACCACCGGTGCGAGCTGCCGGTACAGCGCCGGCGTGATGCCAAGCACCATCTGCAATTCCTCGATGCTGGCAAACGATCCATGGCGAGGACCGTACTCGCGTCCGGCGCCCACATACTTGGCACGCTCGGTGTCGGCCTCGTCGCCGAGGCTGACCGGACTGTGCCAGTCCACCACGCGATCAGCCAGCACCTGCGCGTCAGCCGGCTTCATCCCGGTGGCATGGAACAATGCCTGCAGCACCTCGGGCGTGGCGGTGTTGAGATCGACCTTGCCGCTCTCGTCGATCGCCGACAGCGAGATCGTGGCGTTGTCGTAATGGAATGTGTAAGGCCGGCCATCGCCGATCCAGCGCAGCTTCGCCACCGGATCCTGCAAACCGTAGGCGGCACGCATCAGGCCGGCCTCGGCGGCATAATGCGCCTGGGTCTGCGCAAACTGATAGCGCGCCTGCAGGCCCTCGGTGCGTGCCAGCGCGGCGTAACCGCCGAGCAGGATCGCCAGCAGCGTGCAGGCCCATAGCACCAGCAACAGGGCGACCCCGCGCTGGTCGGTTCGTCGCGGCAGTGGCCGGCATCTCATGGCATGCCCCCGCCGCGCAGGCCCATTCGCTGCAACAAGTTGGGCTGTACCGGATTGACCCGCAACGGTACGTCCAGCTGCGGCCAGTCGACGTTGCCTGGCGACCGCAGCTTGATCCGCACCAGCTGCGGCAGCACCCGACCATCGGCCCATGCCGTCGCCCACGGCACGGCGGCGCCCTTGCCGTCGACACCACGATAACTGAAGCCACCGTCCGTGATGTGATCGAGCAGCACCTGCGGCTCACCCAGCGGCTGCGGCGGCCTGCCGTCCGGCGGCAGCAAGGTCAGGCTCAACTCCAGCCGCAGCCCATCGTGGCCATCGTCGACCAGCTGCAGTCGCTGCAACTGCGGCCCGAGTTTGCCGAGATAGCCGGGCAGCGGCGCGACATAGCGCATCTCGTGCGCGCTGCCGACGAAATAGATCGGCTCGCCGTGCTCGGTATGGCCGATCGACTGGGTCAGGCTCTGCGCCAGCTCGCGCCGCAGGAACTGCTGGGCCGAGCGGATCTGATCAAGCCGTTCGATCGCGGCGGTGCCCGAGCGCACGCTGTGCGTGGCGGTACGAATGCCCGAGTACACCCCGACCAGCAACAGCGCCAGCAACACCAGCGCGGCGAGCACTTCCAGCAGGGTGAAACCGGCGACGCGCTTCATGGGAACGGCTGCGCGTTGTTGGCAGCGACCGGCCCACCCAGCCGCAGGGTGCGGAAATGCGCCGAACGCGGATGCACCAGCGGCCCCCACAACACATCCAGGTCCAGCTGATAGAGATGCAGCGACGCCTGCGGTGCGGCGTTGCCGGCTTCGTTCCATGGCGTCACGTAGAGCTGCCAGCGGTACTGCCGGTCGAATTTCCCCGAGCTGCTGCCCGGCTTGATCGGCTCACCCACGAACACGCTGTCGAGAAAGCTGCGCGCCCGCATCGCGGCCCCACTATGTTCAGCCGCGTTCTGAGTCAGGCTGATCGATGCGCCAGCCACCTTCATCAACGCGGTGAACGCAATCGCCAGCAGCATGATCGCCGCGATCACCTCGATCAGGCTGAAGCCTTGCTGCGACCCTGCGCATGAGCGATTCATCGCGCCGCCACCGTGTCGACCACGCGCACTTCACCGGTCAGCCACGACACGTTGACATGCCACTGCCGCTTGCCGCTCTGCAAGGTGATGCGCCCGCCGGTGGAACTGCCGTCGGGGAAGAATCGGATGCGCCCGGTGTGATCGTTTGGCTGGTCTTCCTTCGCGCTGGTGATGCTCACCTTCAGCCCCTTCGGCAGGCGCACGTCCTGCTGCTTCACGTTGCGATAGCTGTTCGCCCGGGTATCCACATCGAAATTCTGCTCCTGCCCGCGCACGATCGCCTGTGCACGGGTGGCCCGCATCGCGCCGGCCAGTTCGCTGCTGGCCGCACGCACGCGCGCACTGGCCAGCCCTTGCGTCACCGAGATCGACACCGCCGCCGCGGCAATGCCGATCAGCAGGATCACCGCCAGCATTTCCAGCAAGGTGAAGCCGTGGGCGCGCGCGCGTTGCATGCTTACTGCCAGTTGCCCACGTCCTTGCTGTAGCCGTCGCCACCGGGCTTGCCGTCCTGGCCGTAGAAGACCAGGTCGAAGTTGCCGTGCTCACCCGGATACTGGTAGCCGAACGCATGCCCCCACGGATCCTTCAGCTCGGACTCCTTCGCATACGGCCCCTGCCAGTTGGTCGCGCTGGCCGGCTTCACCAGCAGCGCGTCCAGCTGCGACGGTGGTGAGCCGTTGTCGAGCGCGTAGTTCTCGATCTTCTGGCTCAGTGTCGTCAGCTGTGCCTTGCCGGCACCGTACTTGCCCTTGTCGACGTTCTTGCCGACCTGGGTTACCACCACTGCACCGATGATGCCGATCAGCACGATCACCGCGAGCATTTCGAGCAGGGTGAAACCGGCGTTCAAGCCGATGCGCCGTGGTTGCCTGTACTGCATGGGGATCACCTCGAATCTGCGTATGGAAGGACTATTGGATATTGCTGGTCAGGCTGAGCAGCGGCAGCAGGATCGCGGCCATGATGATCGCCACCATCACCGTCATCACGATGGTCAGCGCCGGCACCAGCGCGGCCAGCAGACGATCGATCGCGCGTTTGGACTCAAGTTCAAACGTGTCGGCCACTTTCAGCAGCATGGTGTCGAGCTGGCCGGCCTCCTCGCCGACCTGCACCATCTGCATCGCCAGCCGTGGGAACAGTTTCGATTGCCCCAGCGCGAAGCTGAGCCCGGCACCGCCCTTGACCTGTTCATGCGCCGCGCTCAAGGCCGTATCCAGCGCGAGATTGCCGGTGACCTGGCGCGCGATGGTCAGTGCGCTCAATAGCGGCACGCCGTTCTTCAGCAAGGTACCGAGTGTGCGCGCAATGCGTGCGGTCTCCACCTTCAGCAGCAACGGGCCGATCAGGCGCAGGGTCAGCAGCCTGGTATGCCAGGCCAGCCGCGCGGCCGGCTCGCGCAAACGCGCGCGCCAGATGAACACACCGCAACCGAGCAGCAGCAGGATCAGCCACCACCACGCCTGCAGCGTATTGCCCAGCACCAGCACGGCCTGGGTGATCCACGGGATCGGTACCTGCATGTCCTCGAAGATCGGCACGAACTGCGGCACCACGTAAGCCAGCAGCAGCACCAGCGAACCGAGCACGCCGACCATCAGGAAAGCCGGATAGATCAGCGCATTGACGATGCTGCCGCGCATCGCCTGCGCGCGTTCCAGATAATCGGCGAGACGGCGCAGCGTTTCCTCCAGCGAACCACCCGCCTCGCCGGCGCGCACCAGGCTGACGTACAGCTTGGGAAACACGCCGTGTTCCTCATCCAGCGCCGAGGACAAGGTGTTGCCGCCCCGCACGCGATCGCGCACGCGCTCGATCAGCTTCTTCGCACTTTCACTTTCCGGCAGGTCGAGCAGGATGCTTAGCGCGCGATCCAGTGGCTGGCCGGCACCGAGCAGGGTCGCCAGCTGATGGGTGAACTGCGCCAGCTGATCGCCGGTGAACGGGCCACGCTTGAACAACGCCGCCAGACCGCTGCCGCCGGCCGCGCCATCGGCCGGCCGCGCTTCCAGTGGCGTATGACCCTGATCCTGCAGACGGCCGATCACTTCCTCGACGCTGGCCGCTTCCATCTGGCCCTGCAGCATCTCGCCGGCGTCGTTGACCGCCTTGTAACGGAACTGCGCCACCTCAGCCTTCCTGCGTCACACGCAGGACCTCTTCCAGCGTGGTGATGCCGGCCACGGCCTTGGCGATGCCGTCCTCGTACATCGTGCGCATGCCTTCGGCGCGCGCCTGCCGTTCGATCTCGCCTTCGTTAGCACGCTGCATCACCAACCGGCGCAGCGGGTCGCTCATGGTGAGGAATTCCATGATCGCGCGGCGGCCGCGGTAGCCGCTGGGATTGGCCGCGCTGCTGCCCGGCTTCCACAGCCGGATCGGTCGCTCTTCGGTGTATTTCTCCAGCTCGAATTGCGCGATCACTTCCGGCAGCGCTTCGTACGGAATCGCCGTCTCCGGATCGAGCCGGCGCACCAGTCGCTGCGCCAGGATGCCGTTGATGGTGGAGCCGAGCAGGTAATCCTCGACGCCCATGTCGAGCAGGCGCGTGATGCCGCCTGCCGCGCTGTTGGTGTGCAGCGTGGACAGCACCAGGTGGCCGGTGAGCGCGGACTGGATCGCGATGCGGCAGGTTTCCAGATCGCGCATTTCGCCGATCA
>DAHUXL010000048.1 GCA_027307195.1 Rhodanobacter sp.
CTGCTCGGTCTCGACGCGGCCAGCTCGGAGTTCTACAAGAACGGCAAGTACGATCTGGCCGGCGAAGGCAAACAGTACACCTCCGCGCAGTTTGTCGATCTGCTCGCCGGCTGGTCGAAGCAGTATCCGATCGTCACCATCGAGGACGGCATGGCCGAAGGCGACTGGGATGGCTGGAAATTGCTGACCGACACCATCGGCGATCGCATCCAGGTAGTCGGCGACGATTTGTTCGTGACCAATCCGATGATCTTCCGCGAAGGCATCGAGAAGCACATCGCCAACTCGATCCTGATCAAGGTGAACCAGATCGGTACGCTGTCCGAGACGCTGGAAGCGATCGCGATGGCGGATGCGGCAAAGTATTCCGCGGTGATCTCGCATCGTTCCGGCGAGACCGAGGACACCACGATCGCCGATATCGCCGTGGCCACCACCGCGACCCAGATCAAGACCGGTTCGCTGTGTCGCAGCGACCGCGTGGCGAAGTACAACCAGCTTTTGCGCATCGAGGAACAGCTTGGCAGCGCCGCGCGCTATGCCGGTCGCCATGCGTTTCCCAACCTGATCCGTCTGCCGGGCTGAGCGGGAAGATCGCCGACCCATGTTGCGCTGGATTGCCCTGGTTCTGATCCTGATCCTGATCGGACTGCAGCTGAAGCTGTGGTCCGGCAACGGCGGCATGCGCGAGGTGGATGCGCTGCGCGTTTCGGTGAAGAAGCAGGCCGACGACAACGCAAGGTTGCAACAGCGCAACCAGGCGGTCGGCGCCGATGTGCTTGATCTCAAGCATGGCGATCAGGCGGTCGAGGCGCGTGCACGCACCGAACTGGGCCTGATCAAGCCGGGCGAAATTTTCTATCAGGTGGTTGAACAGCCCGCTCGTGCGGGCAGTACGCTTCCGCCGTCCGCCGCATCTGCCGGCTCGCCATGAATTCGCCAAGGGTGTGGTGCGTAGTGCCGGCCGCCGGGCGCGGCACGCGGGTCGGCGGCGATTGCCCCAAGCAGTACTTGCCGCTGGCCGGACGACCGCTGATCGAGCACACGCTTGAGCGGCTTGCCGCGCATCCGCAGATTGCCGGTTTGCTGGTGGTGCTGGGGGCGACGGATGCGCATTGGTCCGGTATCGGCATGCTCAATGGCAAGCCGGTGCTCACGGCCATCGGCGGAGCGGAACGCAGCGATTCGGTGTTGGCCGGGATCGATGCGCTGCCTGATGCGGTCGGTGCAGATGATTTCGTGCTGGTGCACGATGCCGCACGCCCGTGCGTTCGGTTGGCGGATATCGGCAAGCTGATCGAGCGGGCCAGCGCCGTTGATGGCGGCCTGCTCGGTGCGCCGTTGCGCGATACGCTGAAGCGTGCGGATGCCGCCGGCCACAGCGAGCTGACCGAGCCGCGCGACCTGCGCTGGCGCGCCTTCACGCCACAGATGTTCCGGCGTGGTCAACTGTCGAAGGCGCTGCGCGAGGCGGCACGGCGTGGCGTGAATGTCAGCGACGAAGCGATGGCGATGGAGCGGGCCGGCTTCGCACCGCTGCTGGTCGAAGGCGCCGAGGACAATATCAAGGTGACCACGGCGGCAGATTTCGCGCTGGCCGAGTTCCTGCTCGCGAGGACAGGAGGGTGTGCCCTTGAATAGCAAGCCAGTAGCGTCTCACCCTTCGGGCCGGGGCTGTTTGCCCACGTGCCGGCGTCATCGCTCAGTCGTGTATCGACATACACTCCTTCGCTCTTCCTTGCCATGTGGGCAAACCGCTCCCGGCGCCACCGACTTGCTATTCAAGGGCACACCCTGATGCGCATTGGCCAGGGTTTCGACGTGCACGCATTCGGCGAAGGCGACCATGTCACGCTAGCTGGCGTGCGTGTGCCGCATCACCGTGGCGTGGTGGCGCATTCGGACGGCGACGTGGTGATCCATGCGCTGTGCGATGCGATCTTCGGCGCGCTGGCGCTGGGCGATATCGGCCAGCATTTTCCGCCATCGGACGAACGCTGGCGCGATGCCGACAGTCGCCAGTTCCTGCGCCATGCAGCGATGCTGATGGCGAAGCACGGTTATGCGCTGGGCAATGCCGACATCACTGTGATCTGCGAGCTGCCGAAGGTCGGCCCGCACGCACGGGCGATGTGCGAAAACCTCGCCGCCGATCTGGAGAGCGAGATCAGCCGCATCAGCGTCAAGGCCACCACCACCGAGAAGCTCGGCTTCTGCGGTCGTGGCGAAGGGATCGCCGCGCAGGCGTGCGTGCTGCTGGAGCGCGTGTGAGCGGTGTCCGTTTCCCTCTGAATGCCGGCACGACCGGTGGAGTGCCATGTCCGAATCCGAACTTGCCCAGGCGCCGTTACCGTGGGCCTACGGCGTACCGCCGCTCAAGGCGCTATTGCGCAGCACGCCGGAAGATTTCGTGGTCGAGGAAATCCTTGGTTACGACGCCGAAGGCACCGGTGAGCATGCCTTGCTGTGGGTGGAAAAGCGCGGCGCGAACACCGACTGGGTTGCGCGTGAGCTGGCGAAGTTTGCCGGCGTGTCCCAGGTCGCGGTCGGTTATGCGGGCATGAAGGATCGTCATGCGGTGACACGGCAGACGTTCTCGGTGCAACTGGCCGGCAAGCCCGATCCGGACTGGTCGACGTTCCCGCATGCGGAGGTGAAGGTGCTGGCGGCGACGCGGCATTCTCGCAAGCTCAAGCGTGGCGCGTTGCGTGGCAACCGCTTCGTGCTGGTGTTGCGCGATGTGCATGGCGACCGTGAAGCGGTCCAGCAGGTGCTGGCGCAGATCGCGGCGCGTGGCGTGCCGAATTACTACGGCGAGCAACGCTTCGGCCGCGAAGGCAGCAACGTGGCGCAGGCGCGGGCCATGTTCGCCGGGCGCCGGGTCGAGCGCGACAAGCGCTCGTTCCTGCTGTCGGCGGCGCGTTCGCAGATCTTCAACAGCGTGCTGGCGGTACGGGTCGAGCGTGCGGTCTGGGACACGCCGCTGGATGGCGAGATCTGGTCGCTGGCCGGCTCGCGCTCGTGGTTTGGGCCGGAGCCGTTCAGCGAGGTGCTGGCCGAACGGCTGGCGCGTGCCGACATTCATCCATCCGGCCCGTTGTGGGGGCAGGGTGAACCGCCGACACAAGGCGTAGCCGGTGCACTGGAGCGCGAGCTCGCTGTGGCCCACAGCGATCTGGTTGCAGGGCTGACGTCGGCGCGGATGGATCAGGAGCGCCGCCCGTTGCGCTTGATGCCGAAGGACCTGAAATGGCATTGGCTGGATGATGCCGCGCTGGAGTTGTCGTTCGAGCTGCCGGCCGGTGCGTATGCCACGGTGGTGGTGCGCGAGCTGGCGCAAAGCTAGACCAACAACGCGATACGCCGGGTCCTAGTGGGGCTTCAGCCTTTCAGCAACACAATCACCGCGCCGGTGCCACCCATGGCCGGTCGCGCCGAGGCGAAGGCGATCACGTCGTCGCGCCGACGCAGCATGCGGTCGGTGAGGCCTTTCAGCACCGGCCCGGCGGAGCGTGAGCGCAGGCCCTTGCCGTGCACGATTCGCACGCAGCGCAGGCCGCGCTGTTTCGCCTCGGCCAGGAACGTGACGATGCTGGCCTGCGCAGCGGCGGCATTCATCTGGTGCAGGTCGATGTCGTCCTGCACGCTGAACTGGCCGCGTTTCAGCTGGCGCAGCAACTTCGGTGGATAGCCGTCACGCAGATAACTCAGCTCCTCGCCTACTTCGAGCAGTGCCGGGTCGAACGCCAGGTCCAGCAACTCGCCCGGTACGGCGGCTTCGTCGGCTTCCAGCATGTGCGGATGCGGTGCGGGCCTGGCGGCCGCTGGCGGCGGCTGCACCGGATCGAGTGGGCGCACGTCGCCGATCGCCTCGCGAAACAGGCGGCTGTCGTCGTCATGGATTGGAGCGGGCGCGCGGCGCTTCATCCGTGCATGCTAACCAACACGGCGCGAATCGGCACGAATGCGTGATCGTGGTCCATCGGTGTGAAACCGGCGGCACGCTCCGGTAGACTTCGGGGGATGGGGCGCGCGCCATCGGGTGATCGGCGACGCGCCCGCAGTCAGCTTTCGACGGAGCATCATGCGAGTTCTGGTAAGTAACGACGATGGCGTGGATGCACCGGGCATCCGCGTGCTTGCCGAGCGCCTCGGCGCGGTGGCTCAGGTAACTGTAGTGGCGCCCGATCGCGATCGCTCCGGCGCCAGCAATTCGCTCACCCTCGACGCGCCGTTGCGCGTGTTGCCGATGGGCAATGGCTATTACCGGGTGGCCGGCACGCCGACCGATTGCGTGCATCTGGCGCTGGCCGGACTGCTGGACGAAGAGCCGGACATGGTGGTGTCCGGTATCAACAATTCGGCGAACCTCGGTGACGACGTGATCTATTCCGGCACGGTGTCGGCGGCGATGGAAGGGCGTTTTCTCGGCCTGCCGGCAATCGCGGTGTCGCTGGTCACGGAAGATCACAAAGGCGTGCATTACGACTCGGCTGCCCAGGCGGTCTTGCTGCTGATGCGGCGACTGCTGGTCGATCCGCTACCGGCCGACACCATTCTCAACGTCAATGTGCCGGATCGGCCATGGGCCGAGATCGAAGGTTTCGAGGTGACCCGCCTGGGTCGTCGTCATCGCGCCGCGCCATGCATCGCGCAGACCGATCCGCGTGGCCGGCCGATCTGGTGGATCGGTCCCGCCGGCGAGGTGGACGATGCCGGCCCCGGCACCGATTTCAATGCCGTGCAGCGCGGATTCGTTTCCGTCACGCCGATCCATGTCGACCTGACGCGCTTCCAGGCACTGGAGAAAGTCAGCAGCTGGATGCAGGCGTTGAGCGACGATATGGCAGTTGTCCGGTCCAGCAGCGACGAGGCGGCCTGAGCGATGACTGTGTATCCACTGCCGGCTGCCGATTTGAAAGGCGAGGGAATGACCTCGCAGCGCGCGCGTGATCGCCTCGCGGCCAACCTGAAAGAAGGTGGCATCCGGGACCCACGGGTGATCGATGTGATCCGCAACACGCCGCGACATCACTTCATCGATCAGGCGCTGCATTCGCGCGCCTACGAAAATACCGCACTGCCGATCGGCCACGGCCAGACCATCTCGCAACCGTGGGTGGTGGCGCGCATGACCGAGGCGCTGATCGAGTTCGGCATGCCGCAGAAGGTGCTCGAGATCGGTACCGGTTCGGGTTATCAGGCTGCCGTACTGGCGGCGCTGGTGCCGCAGGTGTTCACGGTGGAACGGATCGAGGAGTTGCTGCGCCAGGCGCGCCGACGCTTTCGGCAGCTCGGCCTGACCAACCTGCGCTCGCGTTACGATGACGGCAAGCTCGGCTGGCCGGATGATGCGCCGTTCGACGCGATCATCCTCACTGCGGCGGGCGACACCATTCCCAGCCGGATTCTCGACCAGCTCAGTCCCACTGGTGTGCTGGTGGCTCCGGTCGGCTCACCCAGCCGGCAGACGCTGATCCGCATGCGCGGCGACGGGCAGGGCGATTTCACCCAGGAAGAACTCGGCGCAGTCAGTTTCGTGCCCTTGCTCGGCGGGATCGGTTGATGCGTCTGTTCGGGGCACTCTATGCGCGTGCACTGGTGTGGGCGCGCGAGCCGCGGGCGCTGTACTACCTGGGCGGACTGAGTTTCGTCGAGGCGTTCATCTTTCCGATTCCGCCGGAGGTGATGCTGGCGCCGATGATGCTGGGCAAGCGGCACAAGGCCTTCCACTACGCCAACATCAGCCTGCTGTGCTCGCTGCTCGGTGCACTGGTCGGTTATGCGCTGGGTCATTGGGCTTTCCAGGCCTTGCGGCCATTGCTCGACATGCTGCATCTGTCGGCACCGATCGAGCAGGGCGTGGCGAGCCTGACTGTGCAGATGCACGAACACCGCTGGGGCATGTTCGGCGTGCTGATCCTGGCCGCGCTGCAGCCGGTTGTGCCGATGAAGTTCGTCACCTGGGCTTGCGGCATCATCGGTGTGCCGATCCTGCCGTTCCTGGCCTGCATTGGACTGGGTCGCGGCAAGCGCGTGTGGCTGTTGGCTCTGCTGATCCGGCTGTTCGGCGAGCGCGCCGAGCGGATCCTGCACAAATATATCGAGTGGATTGGCTGGGTCGCGCTGGTCGCACTGGTCCTGTTGCTGGTGTGGTGGTTCTGGTTGCGTTGAGCGTTGGCTGGCTTGAGGAGCGACATCGCATGAAAAACCCCCACTGCCTCGGTATGCTGGTATGCATGGATCGATATCTTCAATCGTTGACCGTGTTGGCTGCCTCCCTGCTGCTGGCTGCCTGCGGCACCATGCGCAGTTCGGTGGTGGTCGAACCGGCAGCCGGCGGTAGCTACGGCAACCACGTTGCCAGCGTGGTGACGCCGGCCCGCACGCCGATTCCCGGCGGCAGCTACGTCGTGGTGAAAAGCGACACGCTGTACTCGATCGCATTCCGCAAAGGTGTGGACTTTCGCGATCTGGCGCAGTGGAACGGCATTGCCGCGCCGTACACGATCTGGCCGGGACAGCGGCTGATCCTGTCGCCATCGGGCAGGACCGTTGCCGCGCAGACCACGGAGCTTTCCCGGGCGTCATCGCCGGCCGTTGTTCATGCTCCGCCACATTCCTCGACTGCGGCACCGGCGGTCGCGGCCGCGCCCGTGTTCGAGCCGGTGACGGTACCGACCACGACGGCAACAGCGACACCGGCAGCTGCAACTGCAACCACGGCGAGTACGACGATGACGGTGCCGCCGCCGGTCACTGCGCCGGTCAAGCCGGCCGTGCCAGCCGTGACTGCCACCACGGCGATTGTGCCGGTTGCTGGTGTGCCGGCACCGGCGCCAGCAACGGTGCCATCGCCCACGCCAACCCCGGTTGTCGCAGGTGCCTCACGTGCCGTCAGTGGCGTGAACTGGCGTTGGCCGGCTGATGGCAGCCTGCTCAGCCGTTTCAAGAGCGGTGACGCGATTCCCGGCATCGAGATCGCCGGCAAGTCGGGTGATCCGGTACGTGCGGCCGCCGATGGCGTGGTGGTGTACAGCGGCAACGGCCTGGTCGGCTACGGCGAGCTGGTGATCATCAAGCACAACGAAAGCTTCCTGTCCGCCTATGGCCACAATCGCAAGCGACTGGTGAAGGAAGGTCAGCGGGTCAGCGCCGGCCAGCAGGTGGCCGAGATGGGTTCCACCGGCGCCACGCGCAACGAACTGGAGTTCCAGATCCGCAAGGACGGCAATCCGGTCGATCCGTTGGGATATTTGCCACCGCGTTGAGGTGACTGCACGGAGTGGTTGACACGATCAGCCGGTCGGCAGGATGAATCCGGCAATGACCCGACGTCCTTCGCCAGCCAGCAGATTGTAAGTGCGCGCAGCGGCGGCGTTGTCCATCACTTCGATGCCGACGCCCTTGCGCAGGAAGCCGGCCATGAACGCGGCGGCGGGAAATACCTGGCGTTCGCCGGTACCCAGTATCACCAGTTCCGGCTGCAGCGCCAGCAGGGCATCGACGTGGCTGGCTTCCAGCGTGCCGGCAGCATCGACCGGCCAGTTTTCGATCGCCTGGTCCGGTGCCAGCAGGAAGCTGCGGGCGAGTTCGCGATCGACCAGGGTAATGCTGCGTGCGCCGACGCGACGCACGAACAGATAGCCTTCGGGACGGTCCAGCGACAAGTCCATGGGATGTGCCTAACGCGGCAGGGCGATTTTCGGTTCGTCGGCGTTGCGCCGGAACAACACGACCACATGGCCGATCTGATGGATCTTCTCGGCCTGGGTGCCACCGGCGAGCACCTCGATTTGCGCCTGGCGCTCATCCTTGTCACCGCCGGACAGCTTCACCTTGACCAGTTCGTGAATGTCCAGCGCCTGGTTCAGTTCCTTGACCACAGCCTCGGTAGCCCCCTTGTTGCCAAGCAGGATGACCGGGCTCAGATCGTGGGCGAGGCTGCGCAGGTA
>DAHUXL010000050.1 GCA_027307195.1 Rhodanobacter sp.
GAGATAGCGCGCCACCCGCCCGATCGTGGTGATGCTGACCGCGGTGCGCTCGTGGATCTCCCGATACGACACCCCTTCCAGCAAATACGGCACTACCCGCCAGCGATCCACCAGCACTTCCAGTTCGGCAGGTGTGCACAAGTCGCCCAGGAAGGCGCTCATCTCATCAGCATTCTTCAGCGACAGCAGAGCCTCACAAAGGCTCAACTTGGCTGACTCGTCAGGGGTTTCAGGATCCAGCGATCGACGTTTCATAATGTACTAACGCATTAATACAATGGATCGCATAGTACATGACATGTGGCAGCGCGGCAAACAGGCCGGCCGGCACGACGGGCGCCATTCAGATTTTTCCACGGCCTTGCGCATTCGAAATCACGTCTGCCCATCGGCAGCAATGGTCCGAACGACCTTGCCTACCACCCGCAACCACAGACACCGGGTCAATCTGGGAACTCCATCGCGCCGAATGCCATCCCATCTTGCACCTGCCAGCGCGTCGGCCTTGTCGCGACATCGCACCGCAGCCAACCCCGCCGTCGCCGGTGGGACAATGGCAAAACTCAGAGTGCACCTCGAAGGGATTAACAGTGAAGCGTCCAGACTTGCGTCAATTGCCTTCTGCACAACCCAGGCTGCGCGCCCGTCATCGGCACTTTGTCACCACGGCGTTGCTCGCCATCACGCTGACACCGGCACTGGCCAGCGCCTGCTCCACCTGCGGCTGCTCGCTCAACTCAGACTGGTCCAGCCAAGGCTATGCCACCAGCACAGGCCTGCGCCTCAGCGTGCGCGAGGACTACTTTGACCAATCGCAATTGATGCACGGCACCGACACCGTCAGCGCCACGTCGTTGCAGTACCCCACCGACAACGAAGTGCAACGCAAGACGATCAACCACACCACTCTGCTGGGTGCGGACTACAACTTCTCGCGCTACTGGGGCATTTCGGCACAGTTGCCGTATACCGACCGCCACCACCAGACGATTGCCGCGGGCGACACCGACGTCTCCACCTCCGATGCGCGTGGCATCGGCGATCTGCGCGTACTCGCGCGCTATCAGGGATTCAGCGACGATGCCGGCCTCGGTCTGCAATTCGGCGTGAAGTTGCCCACCGGCCGTTTCACGCAGGACTTCGCGGCAGGCCCGCAGGCCGGCACACCACTCGACCGCGGCCTGCAATTGGGCACCGGCACCATCGACGCACTGATAGGTGTCTACAAGTTCGGCTACCTCAGCGACTCAGTGGCCTACTTCAGCCAGGCGATGGCGCAGATCGCGCTCGATTCACGGAGCGGCTTCCGTCCCGGCAAATCGCTCAACATCGATCTCGGCATGCGCTATCTGGGCGCTGGACGCTTCACCCCACAGCTGCAGCTCAATATCCACAGCGAGCAACGCGAAAGCGGTCGGCAATCCGATCGCCCCAACAGCGGTGCTACGTTCGCCTATCTGAGTCCAGGCATAAGCGTGAAGCTCACGTCGCGAATGAACGCCTTCGCGTTCGTCCAGCTTCCGATCTGGCAACGCGTCAATGGCTTGCAGTTGGAGCCACGCCAGCTGTGGTCGCTGGGTGCGCAGTATCGCTTCTGATCTTTCGCCCTTGGCATCGCGAGCCACGGGCACCGACCACTCATCCACAAAAAACCCCGCCGAGGCGGGGTTCTTGTCAGTCCAGCCTGGGCCGGAACCGGCTCAGGCCGATTTCTTCTTCGGCGCGGCCTTCTTGGCGGCGGCCGGCTTGGTCACGGTCGGCTTGGCGCCAACGACAGCCGGCGACACGGTGTGCGCACGGGTATTGCCGTAGCTGCCGCGATAGGTCTTGCCGCGACGGGTCTTGCGATCGCCCTTACCCATGGGAACTCCTTGATTCGTGAGATGAATGATCGGACATGATAGCAGGTCAGCCGGGGCCGCCATAGTCAGCCATGATTATGTCCGGTACAGCCCTTGGGCTGATCCAGGCACTCGCCCGGATCGACTTGCACGGTCACATGCTGGATATCGAAGCGCTCCATCAGCATCTGCTTGATCGCCTGCAGTGCCTTGGCGCTGTCGGCAGGCTCGTGCAGTTCGGCATGCAGGGTGGCCATGCGCGAGCCTGAAGCGAGCTGCCATACATGCAAGTGATGGATGTCGCGGATCGAAGCATCGGCGCCGCGCAGCGACGCTTCCACCTCGGCACTGTCCATACCATCGGGGACGCCTTCCAGCAGGATGTGCGCGGACTGCCGCAGCAGTCGCCACGCACTGTTGAGGATCAGCAGCGATACCAGCATCGACAGCACCGGATCAGCCCACAGCCAGCCGAACCAGCGAATCGCCAGCGCCGCCAGTACCGCAGCCAGCGAACCGAGCAGATCGCCCAGCACATGCAGGCTCGCGCCGGCCAGGTTGACGTCGTCATGCGCATGGCCGTGCAGGGTGCGCAGCACCAGCAAGTTCACCAGCAGGCCAACGACCGCCACCACCAGCATCACGCCGGACAGGATCGCCCCCGGATGCAGCAAGCGCATCACCGCTTCGTAAATGATCCAGCCGACCAGCACGAACTGGCTCAGCGCGTTGACGAAACCGACCAGCACTTCCATCCGGCCATAACCGTAACTGCGCCGCGCATCGGCCGGTCGGGTCGCCATCCATGCGCCGACCACGGCCAGCAGCAGGGCCAGCGAATCG
>DAHUXL010000055.1 GCA_027307195.1 Rhodanobacter sp.
GTCTGCATCGCCTACGAATACCGCGGCAAGCGCCGCGAACTGGCCCCGCTCGACGCCGACGGCTGGGACGAGTGCAAGCCGGTCTACCTGGAATTCCCCGGCTGGGAAGAATCCACCGCCGGCATCCGCGACTGGAACAAGCTGCCGCCCGCGGCGCGCGCCTACCTGCGCGCAGTGGAAGAACTCTCCGGCTGCAAACTCGCCCTGGTCGCCACTGGTGCGGATCGCGACGACACCATCGTGCTGGATGATCCGTTCGCCTGATCGCCGCCACTCATAGATTGGAATCAAAGGCCCCGCATTGCGGGGCTTTTGTTGGCTGGGGCACCCACAGGCAGCCATGAAGCTGGGCAGGTCACGGGCTATAATAAATGAAATGTCTGGAATTATGGACATTTATATAAATATGTCCGATATTCAAGACATGGATACCCAAGCCCTCATGAGCGATATCGGCCAACAGATTCGACTGTTGCGCAAGCGTCGTGGCCTCACTCAAGCCGCGCTGGCCGAGCGTGCCGGCATGGCGCGTTCCAAACTGGTGCTGCTGGAACAAGGCAGCGGCTCGGTGGCATTCGAGAGCTACGCCCGCATCGCTGCGGCGCTTGATGCGGCGTTCCGTCTGGAGCCAGCGCAGCGCCCGACCTTCGAGGAACTCGCGGAGCATTACCGTGAGTAGGGGAACGGCCGCTGTCGTGCAGGCGCAAGTGTTGACGCCGCAAGGTGTAAGCGGCGATCTGCACCACGAAGCCGGTCAATACGAATTCCGTTATTCGGGCACCACACCGGATGTGGCGGTCAGCCTGACCATGCCGGTGCGACGCGATCAATACCGTGCCACGCAACTGCTGCCGATCTTCCAGCAAAGCCTGCCGGAAGGCTTTGTGCTGGAACAACTGCGCCTGCGCCTGGCCAAGCTCACCCAGCTCGATCCCATGCTGCTGCTCGCGCTTACCGGGCACGATGGTGCGATTGGCCGTCTATGCGTGCAATCGCCCGAGGTCGAACGCCTGCTCGGCAACACGCAGACGGAAGCGAAGGGTGAACGACTGTCCGATATCCTCGCCTGGGACGGCACCGAAAACCTGTTCACCGAGCTGGTGGAACGCTACCTGTTGCGCACCGGCGTTTCCGGCGTGCAGCCCAAGGTGCTGGTACCCGAGCGCACTGACGCAGGTGCATCCAAAGCCACCCTCGTCGCCGGCGATCTGATCGTGAAAAGCGGGCAGGCCCAGTACCCGGGGCTGGCAATCAACGAATTCGTCTGCATGTCGATTGCGCGTGCCGCGAACATTCCCGTGCCCGAGTTCTTTCTATCCGACAGGCATGATTTGTTCGTGATGCGACGCTTCGATCGCGATGCGCAAGGCATGCCGCTCGGCTTTGAGGACATGGCCACGCTGATGGGTCTGGGCACGCAACAGAAGTACGAAGGCAGCTACGAGCGCCTGACCAAGGTCATCCGCAACAACTGCCCGGCCGAAAACGTACGGGCTGCACTGACCCAGCTGTTCGATACCGTGGCGCTGTCGGTGATCGTGGGTAACGGCGATGCCCATCTGAAAAATTTCGGTCTGCTCTATACCCACCCCGCCGTGGCCGACTGTCGCATGGCGCCGGCTTACGACATCGTCAACACCACCGCGTACCTTCCCGACGATGCACTGGCGCTGACTCTCAGCGGCAGCAAGAGTTTTCAGGCTGCGCGTCTGCATCTGCTGGAGTTGGCCGCACGCTGCGACATCGAACAACCGCGTGAACGCATCGGGCACCTGCTGATAGCCTGCGCTCAGCAGCTGCAAACCCATGCTGACCTGCTCGATGAAGTGCCCGCCGTGAAGCAGGCCTTGCACCACTGCATGCAGCGAATGGAAGCGGGGTTCAGTCACCCACTGGCACCACGCTGATTTCGGCAGCCATGTTGCGGGCCCGGCATGCGGCCTTGACGGAAGCCATGCTGACGGGAGCACCTGACCGGGGTCGGGAAAAATGTCGGGCAGAGTGTCGTCCTGGCTGCCGACTAGGCCGCCGAATCGATGATCTCCTTCAGCGTCTGCTCCACCGCGCGCGCCGCCTCGGCAATCCGCGGGTCGTCGGAGATCAGCGACAACTGCGCGGTCGGCGGCACCATGCCGATCCAGGTCTTGCCGTGATCCTCGTAGATCGAGATGCGGCAGGGCAGCGCCATGTTCAGCGACATGTCCATGCCCAGCACCTCTGCCGCCTGCCGCGGATTGCAGACCTCCAGCACCAGGCACTCGTTGGGCAGGTCGAAGCCCTTGTCGGCCAGCGTCTTGCGGAAATCGTAGTAATGCAGCATGCCGAAGCCGTGCCCCTTCACCGACGCCTGCACGTCCTCGAACGCGCGATCGACCGATTTCGATGTCTGTTTCTTGTACAGCATGGGAGTACTCCTGCTCTGACGTATCCGGGTCTGGTGATGGTACGGCCGGTCGTGCATGACGTGTGTGCACGGCGCCGGGCGAGGGCAGATCGAATCATCGCCGTGCCACGCCAACTACGCGGTGGTGGGCAACGATCTCGCCGCGTGCGACCCGCAGGCGTCATGATCGATCTGCCGATACCAATCCCAGGGGGCAACATGACCGCACTCACCGACCGCTTCAGCCGGGCCGTCGACTACGCCCGCATCGCCCACGCCGCGCAGTTCCGCAAGGGCTCCGACATCCCGTACATCTACCACCTGCTCGGCGTGGCCAGCCTGGTGATCGAGTTCGGCGGCAGCGAAGACCAGGCCATCGCCGGCCTGCTGCATGACACGCTGGAAGACTGCGGCGCCTCGCACGAAGCGGTGATCCGCGAACAGTTCGGCGACGCCGTCGCCGCCATAGTCAAGGACTGCACCGACGGCACCGCCGAAGGCAAGGTCAGCCACACCAACCCCGAAGCCAAGCGCCGCGACTGGATCGAACGCAAGCTCGCCTACCTCGCGCATCTGCGGACGGCGCCCGAGCAGACCTTGCTGGTCTCCGCCTGCGACAAGCTGCACAACGCGCGGGCCATCGTGCAGGATCTGGAAAACCCGGACGTGGGCACGCGCGTGTTCGAGCGCTTCACCGGCGGGCGCGAGGGTACGCTTGGGTACTACCAGGCATTGGCGGAAATTTTCTCGTCGCGTGGCGTGCCGGTCGCCACCGTGCTTGACGGCACGGTGGGCTGGATGCATGAGCTGGCCGGTGCGGGGTCGCGTGTGGCGATTGCTTGAGCCACTGAGTCCAACAGTAGACACTACGAAGGCTCCGCCATGGCGGAGCCTTCGTAGTGTCTACT
>DAHUXL010000056.1 GCA_027307195.1 Rhodanobacter sp.
AAGATACCTCCTGGGATTCGGGTGACGATGGGCAGGATGCCGGGTGGCGCTTGAACCCCGACGCACCGGCCAGCGGATGCATGCGCGGCTTGCGCGCGCACTACAGACCGCCGCGACACGCTGCCGGTTCCCCGCACTGCAGCTTGACCGCATCGGCGGTTCGCTCAAGTCTAGGCTGGTGGCGCCGCGCGCCACTCCGCCATGACCGCTTTCGTCCTGTACAAGAGCCGCCCTGTACACACGAAGGACGACCATGACGGCCCGCCATCGTCAGCCGCCAACGCGCGGCCTCATGCGGCGCCGTTCATGCCACGAGGCCACGCCCTGCAAGGGAGGGTCGCATCGTGTCGTACACCACGGAATGCATCCGCAACATCGCGCTCGCCGGTCACGCCGGCGTGGGCAAGACCACGCTGTTCGAAGCGCTGCTGCTGGCCGGCGGCGCGATCCAGGCGCCAGGCACGGTCGAGCGCGGCAACACGGTGTCGGACACCGACAGCCAGGAAAAGGCGCGCGTGCATTCGATCGACACCTGCATCGCCCATCTCGATCGGGGCGACTGCCACCTCAATCTGATCGATACTGCCGGCTATGCCGACTTCCGTGGCGCCACGCTGGCCGCGCTGGCCGCAGTGGAAACCGTGGCGATCGTGGTCAATGCGATCAACGGCATCGAACACGGCACCCGCCGCATGATGATGCACGCGAAGCAGCGCGGACTCGCGCGCGTGCTGGTGGTCAACAAGATCGACTTCGACGGCGCCAACCTGGCCGCCGTGGTGGACGCGCTGCGCGAGGAGTTCGGCAACGAATGCCTGCCGGTGAACCTGCCGGCCGGCCGCGGCAGCAGGGTGCTGGACTGCTTCTTCCACAGCGAAGGCGCCACCGACTTTTCCTCGCTGGCCGAAGCGCACCAGCGCATCCTCGACCAGGTCGTCGAGATCAACGAGGCCATGATGGGCGCGTACCTCGACGCCGGCGAAGGCGCGCTGACGCCGCAGCAGCTGCACGACGCGTTCGAGCAGTGCCTGCGCGAAGGCCATCTGGTACCGATCTGCTTCGTCAGCGCGCGCACCGGCGCCGGCGTCAACGAACTGCTGGATGTCGCCGCGCGGCTGCTGCCGAACCCGGCCGAAGGCAATCCGCCGCCGTTCGCACGCGGCGATGGCACGCCGCTGGTGATCAGTGCCGATCCGAAGAGTCATGTGATCGCCGACGTGTTCAAGATCGTCAACGATCCGTTCGTCGGCAAGCTCGGCGTGTTCCGGGTGTGGCAGGGCACGATCCGTCGCGACAGCCAGCTGCTGATCGACGACGGCCGCAAACCATTCAAGGTCGGCCATCTGTTTCGCGTGCAAGGCAAGACGCATGTGGAGATCGAGGCGGCGATTCCCGGCGACATCGCCGCGGTGGCGAAGATCGAGGACATCCATTTCGATGCGGTGCTGCACGACTCGCACGACGAGGACCGGATCACGCTGGCACCGCTGGCGTTTCCATCGCCGATGTTCGGCCTCGCGCTGGAGCCGAAGCACAAGGGCCAGGAGCAGAAACTGTCCAATGCGCTGGGACGGCTGGCCGAGGAGGACCCGTGCTTCCGCGTCGAGCACCACAAGGAACTCAACGAGACGGTGGTGCGCGGGCTTTCCGACCTGCACCTGAAGGTGATGCTGGAGCGCATGCGCGAACGCTACGGCGTGGAGGTGGCGACCCACCCGCCGCGCATCGCCTACCGCGAAACCATCGCGGGCCACGCCGAAGGCCATCATCGGCACAAGAAACAGACCGGCGGTGCCGGCCAGTTCGGCGAGGTGTTCCTGCGCGTGGAGCCGCTGGAGCGCGGCACCGGGTTTGAATTCGTCGACGAAGTGAAGGGTGGCGTGATTCCCGGGCAGTTCCTGCCGGCGATCGAGAAAGGCGTGCGCCAGGCGATGGAACATGGCGCCGTCGCCGGCTATCCGCTGCAGGATCTGCGGGTGACCGTGTACGACGGCAAATACCATCCGGTCGACTCGAAGGAGGTCGCCTTCATCAGCGCCGGCAAGAAGGCGTTTATCGATGCGATCGGCAAGGCGCGACCGATCGTGCTGGAGCCGATCGTCAACGTCGAGGTGGCCATACCCGAGCACAACGTGGGCGACGTCACCGGCGGCCTCGCCGGCAAGCGCGCGCGCATCATGGGCACCGACACCCAGCGCGGCGGCGAACTGGTGATCAAGGCGCAGGCGCCGCTGGCCGAATTGATCGACTACCCCACCGAACTGAAGTCGATGACCGGCGGTCGCGGCCGCTACAGCCTCGACCTCAGCCACTACGAGGCGGTGCCGCCGAACGTACAGAAGCAGCTCAGCGAGGCGTGGAAACCGCATGTGGAAGAGGATTGAGGTGCGTCCGCCGCGTTCACGTGGGTCCGGCGCCGCACCACGATGCTGGGTCCACTCGCCGACGGCCACGGAGAAACCTGATGAATCCGGCCTGCACCACGTTCATCCGCAGCTTGCTCGCCTGCACCACATGCCTGCTTGGCGCCTGCGCGATGCGCGCCAACGCGACGCCTGAGCAGCCCATGCATGCGACCAGCGTCACCCTCGAGCGCAGCCCCTGCTACGGCAACTGTCCCAGCTATACGGTGACGGTCAGTGCCGACGGCCAGATCAACTTGGCCGGCCATGCCCACGTGCAGGTCGGCATCGCCAGCGGCCTCGCCACACCCGCCCGGCTTGCGAACATTTTTGCCGCCGTGAAGCAGGCCGGACTGCGTTCCATGCGCGACAGCTACGTGGGAAGCGACGATGGCTGCGAGATGGTGATGAGCGATCAACCCGGCGTGAAAATCACCGTCGTCGATGCCGAAGGCAGCAAGACGGTGGACTTCTACAACGGCTGCACCGGCGGTGTCGCCGATGCCGTGCGGCGGCGGATCGAACAACTGGCCTGGAGCATCGATCAGCAACTGGATACGCGCGCTGGATCGGCAAGCCTGCGGCGCCGGGTGCGGGTGGGGTTGAAAAGGCAGATCGCTGAATCCTGCCTGCCAACCGACTCCTACGAATACATCGCAGCGCATTCGCTACAGCCGACTGCTCCGCTTCACGCTCAGATAGCGCTCGATCAACGCACCTGAAAGCTCGCTGCAACTGACGTCGAGCGTGTTGACGCCCTCGCGGCGCAGGCCTTCGTGCACACGCTCGCGCTCGGCCAGGTAGTGCATCGCCGCTGCGCTGCGGATGCTGGTTTCCAGGTCGTCGCCCGGTTCGTTCGCGGCGCGATCCAAGGCCAGTTCGCGCAGGCTGACCAGCATCACCAGATGCCGCTTGGCCAGCATCGACACCGCCATGCGCAGCTCCGCGTCGTCCTCGTCGCGCACGTTGGTGATCAGCACCACCAGCGCGCGGCGCTGCTGGTGCGCCTGCAACGCGCTGGCCGCCGCGAGGTAATCGGTGGCCAGCGGCATCGCCTGCAGGTCGTAGCCGGCGCCGAGCAGCATGTCCATGCCGCCGCTGCCCTGTTGCGGGGGCAGCCAGCGTTGCTGCTGGCCGGTGCAGGCCAGCATGCCGACCGCGTCGCCTTGGCGCAATGCGATGCTGGCCAGTGCCAGCGAGGCGTTCAGCACATGATCGAAATGCGCCAGCTGGTCGTCCTGCGCCAGCATGCGCCGGCCACAGTCGAGCATCAGCACCACCTGCTGGTTGCGCTCGTCGCGGTACTCACGCGAGATCAGCCGGCTGCTGCGCGCGGTGGCCTTCCAGTCGATCTTGCGCAGGCTGTCGCCGACACGGTAATCGCGCAACTCCTGGAACTCGGTGCCTTCGCCGCGGCGTCGCTGAAGCCGCGCACCGACGCTGCGCGAAGCCAGCTCCACGCTGAGCCCGGCCAGTTCGGCCAACGACGCGAAATTCGGATAAACCCGCACCGTCGATGGCGTGCCGACCACGCGCCGCACGGACCAGCAGTGCCACGGCGAGCGTATTTGCAGGTGGCAACCATCGAAACGGAACTGGCCACGCGCATCCGGCGTCACCGCATAGTCCAGCAGCAAGTCGCTGCCCGGCGGCAGGGAAACCTTGCGTGGCATGCCGCGCACGGCCCAGCCACCGGGATGCAGGTCATGCAATCGCAGTTTTTGCGTACGCGGCGCAGATGCGCGCAAACGCAGACCGACCCGCGCCTCCGGCCCCAATGGCATCACCGGCGATACATCGCGCCGCACGTCGGGCGAAGGCATCCGCCGCAGGCGCCAGCCGTCGACCAGCGCCAGCATCGCGATGACGGCGCCGCACGCCAGCCATGCCGACAACGGCAGCCACGCCAGGCTGGCCAGCACACCGAGCACGGTCCAGCCGGACAGCAACCACAGCAGGGGCGGTGCGGGTCGCATCATTGGCGCGGCGCAGGCACCTTGTGCAACAGCGCGGTGAGTACGTCGTCGGGGCGCTGGCGCTCGATCAGCGCTTCCGGCGCCAGCACCAGTCGATGCCGCAGCGCCGGCAACGCCACCGCGCGCACGTCGTCAGGCGTGACGAAATCGCGACCGTCGAGCACCGCCTGCGCACGCGCCAGCCGCGCCAGCGCCAGGCCGCCGCGCGGACCGGCGCCGCCGATCACGCCCGGCCATTCGCGCGTGGTGCGCACGATGCGCACGGCGTAGTCGGTCACCGCCGCATCCATCCGGATCGCCGCAACGCCCTGTTGCAAGGCCAGCAGTTCCGGCTGCCCCATCACCGGCCGCACGCGCGAGACATCGAGGTCGGCGGCGACCTTGCCGTTGACCACGCTGGCGACCATGCGGCTCTCGTCCTCCGCACTGGGATAGCCGATCACCACCTTGATCAGGAAGCGGTCCAGCTGCGCCTCGGGCAGCGGATAGGTGCCCTCCTGCTCGATCGGGTTCTGCGTGGCCACCACCATGAACGGCACCGGCAGCGCGAAGCGGCGACCCTCGATGGTGACCTGCCCTTCCTGCATCGATTCGAGCAGCGCGGCCTGCGTCTTCGCCGGCGCGCGGTTGATCTCGTCGGCCAGCAGCAGGTTGGCGAACACCGGGCCGCGGCGGATCTGGAAGCGCTCGGTCTTCGGATCGTAGATCGCGTGGCCGGTGACATCCGCCGGCATCAGGTCGGGAGTGAACTGGATGCGCCCGAAAGTGCAGCCGACCGATGCAGCCAGTGCGCGCACCAGCAGGGTCTTGCCCAGTCCGGGTACACCCTCGATCAGCACATGGCCGGCGGCGAGCAGGGCCAGCAAGACCTGGTCGAACACGGCGCCCTGGCCGATGAAGGCGTGCGCGACCTGTTCGCGCAGGGCGCGTGCATGCGCGCCGAGTTCGGCGATCGAAAGCGGCGCCAGCGGCGTGACCGGTGCGGCAGCGAGTGTCTCGGTAGTCATGGGCGGCTCCTGAGTCGCGCCAGGGTGATGATGCATGCACGAAACGCCTGCGCGTTCGCGGGTGACTGGAAGGCCTGGGCGATCTGCTCAGCATCGAGGTCGCTGCGTTCGGCCAGGCGTGTATAGAGTGCGTCGCCGTTGAGCATCGCGCAGGCCGGATCGCGCCGGCGCAGGCGCGCCAATACGGTATGGCAGGCTAAGTCGTGCAGGCTGCGGCCGCCGTCGCGGCGATACAGAAATTCGCCGGCGGCCTGTACGTGTTCGAGCAGTGCGCGTCGATGCATGACCGGCGCCGGCATCAGCGGACCCAGTCGCGCGCTGCGCATGGCCATCCAGCCGGCCAGCAGCAGGGTCAGCGCCAGCAATGCCGGCCAGCCATCGCGCAGCAGCATCTTCAGGAACGAGATGCCATCCAGCGCGTACACCAGATAGATCTCGCCACGGCCCATGTTGGGTGCCAGCAAGCGCCAGTCGAAGCGTTGCGCCGTGGTCTGCTTCAGCGCGTTGCGCGAGAGCGCATTCAAGTTGACCAGCAGGCTGACCGCGCCCTTGCCCAGCCGGGTGCGGGCAAACAGATAGCCATCCTGCGCATCACCGATCGCCGCATCGACAGTGGCAATCGCCGCCGGCGTGAGCCGGAAACGCCGACCGCACAATTCCGCCTTGTTCGTGTAGCTCTCGTCTGCCACGTCCGCCGCATGGATCGCGCTGCAGGCATATGCCGCCGCGCGCGGATCAAGCAACTGCAGCGCTTCGAACAGCGGCGTATGCACCGCTGTTTCCGTGAACCCCGGCGACAGCAACAGGTGGCCGCCGCCGCGCACCCACGCCGCGATGCGGATGGCATCCTCCGTATCGATCCGCGCCGCATCGTCGCCCAACACCAGCGTGTCGCCGGGACGCAACGGTATCTTCTGCGGGTCCAGCGTGGTCAGCGCGATCGCCGGCACGTTCAGGCGTTGCAGGGTCAGCTCCAGCGCCAGGAAGCGGTTGTAACGTGCCGCCCCCTTGGCGGCCACCGTCTCGGTGACCTCCCGGTGCTCGAACGTGGCGAGGAAGCCGCCGACCAGGAGCAGCAGCACGCCCAGCACCAGCAGAGTCGCGTAGTACGGTTTGCGGTTCATGCTGGCGCTCCCGCTTCCACCGGCCAGCCACGCAGCAGCTGCTCGATCCCGGCGTCATCCGGATAACGCCCCGCATAGGCGGCGAACTGCCAGGTGCGCACGATCGCGATGACGCGCTGCGCGTGCGCCGGATCGTCGATCGCGGCGGCCTGGCGCAACCAGTCCGCCTCGGTCGCATCCGCCGACGGCGGCAGCTTCAGCAAGCGGGCCGTCTGTTCCACGCAGCCACGGTACAGCAGCGCCAGCGCCTCGCGCTGATGCTGCGCCTGCCACAACGCGCGGGCGGCAGCGGCCAGATCCGCCGGCAGCGGCGCATCCGCCACGACACTCACGCGCATGCTCGGCGACAGCGTCGACATCGGTTCGACTGGCGCGGGCGTCAGTCGTCCACGCCAACGCCAGGCGAAGCGCAGCAGCGAAGCGCTTGCCACGATCAGCAACAGCCACATGAGCGCCTTGAAGATGATCGCCAGCGCATTGCCGAAGGCCGGGAACGGTATCGGTGACGCGTTCGGCGCGGGCTTCGGCGCGTACTTGAATACCCACTTGCGCGTCGTGTGCTCGCCGCCGAAACGCGGGTCGCGGTAGGTCTCTGTCGCTGCCGTGGCGAAGCGCTGGTCGGCGCCGTCTGCCGGTTGCCGAAATACCTGCTGCAGCGATGCCGCGGTGGGCTTCGACGGCGCCTGCGCCGATGTCGCCGCATGGCCTGCCAGCGACCACGCGCACACCAGCAATATGCCAAGCACCTTGCCGAGTGCCTGCAAACGTGTATGCATGCGGCGGAATGCCAGATCGATATCCCACGCTTCCAGCTGGGTGCGCCGGTTGAGATAAAGCGCGAACCCGCAGGCCACATACAACGGCTCGATCGCGCTCATCGCCAGATATGCCACAGCCGCGGCCAGCAGCATCCAGGTCGTCGAGGCGTCGCGCACGTCGTGGCGGAAAAAATCGCCGAGCGAATCCGCGCGCCATTCGTGCGGTATCAGCATCGCGCCCAGCAGCCACGCGCTGAGGAACAGCACCAGCTCGAACTGCAGGCAGCCGTAGGTCAGCAGGCTGGTATCCGCCACGATGCGCCGGCGCAGCACTTTCCAGCGCGCCGAGCGCAGCTTGCGCGGCGCGCCTTCGAGCAATTCCATCGGCAGGCGCAGCGCGCGGTTGCTGTCGACGCGCAGCCAGCTGAGCGCGGCCAGGGTGCTGCGCCAGCTCCATTGACGCTGGCCGCGCAGGGTTTCGCGCCAGCTTGGCGGTCGATCGAACACCGCACGCGACAGCACGTACAGCGGCAATCGGTCGAACAGCGGCTTCAGCCACCACATCAGCACCAGGCCCAGCCACGGCAGACCGAGCAGCACGCCCAGCGCATTGCACACCACGAACACCGGCAGGGTGAACGCGAACCATGCCGACCACACCGCCAAGGCATTCGCGCGCAGCATCGCGGCGCCGAGGTCCAGCGCCTCACGCGGTGCGCGCGGCCGCAACACCACGCTGATCCGCTCAAGCTCCATGCGTACCCGCCCTGCCGCCGCGCCACAACCAGCCCAGCACCAGCACCCACAGCAACGCGCCACTACCGAACTTCACTACGTCCGGTAACGCCGCGATCGACGACCAGTACGCCTCGACGAAGGCCGCCGCCAGCAACATCGCGAACGCGCCCAGCGCGAGTTGCGCGCCGATCCAGCCGGCAGCAACCAGCGCCGGACCTCGCCGTTGCCGGCCCGGCGCCAGCAAGGTCAAACCGAGCTGGAGGCCAGCGCCGCCAGCGATCACCAGCGCGCTCAGTTCGAACGCCGAATGCCCGACCACGAAACGCCAGAACGGGCCGCCGTAGCCGATCGCGGTGAGATGCCCGGCCACGCCACCGATCACCACCCCGTTGCCACCCAGCACGTAGATCGCGCCCACCCCGAAGAACAGGCCCGAGGCAAACGTGCGGAACGCAATGCCGACGTTGTTCATCACGTAGTAGCCGAACATCTGCATGTCGGTGCCGCTGTTGCGGCCGATGTGCGCATTCGCCGGGTTGTACATCTTCTCGAAATCGGCCAGCTGGGCGCTGCTGAACACCGTGTGCGCCAGCTCGGGCCGCACCTGCATCAGCACCAGGGTGATCAGGGCCGGCACGTAGAACAGCACGGCGGCGGCGGCCATGCAGCGCCATTGCGCGCGCACCAGACGCGGAAATCCCGCAACCAGGAAACTGGCCACCCGATGCCAGCGCGGTGCCGGTGGTCGATACAGCACGCGATGACCTTGCTGCACGATGCGCTGCAGCCGATCGGTCACCTCATGGCTGTAACCGCGTCCGCGTGCCAGCGCCAGGTGATGACAGAGGCGCCGGTACGACAGCGGAAAATCCAGCGCCTGTTCCTGTTGCATGGTGCGCTTCGGCTGCCGTTCGAGCGCGTTCAGCCACGACTGCAGGATGTCCCACTCACGACTGTGCAAGGCCACGAAACGTTCCTGCCTCATGGTCGCCCCAGCAACCAGTTGGCATGTCCGATCAGCTGCCGCACCGCCGCGCTGTCGTTGCGCCCGGTCAGCGGCGTGAGCAGGTTGGCCAGCTCCTCCTGTCGCTGCAGGGTGAGCTGGCCCGAGCGCTCGGCGAACTCCACCAGCGCCGCCTGTTCATCGGCCACCAGCACCACGGGCAGCGGCACGGCTGCGAGTGTCGGCACCTGCTGGCCTGCCGGCAGCTCGATGGCATGAATCACCATCGTGCCGGCAACGATGTCGCCGAGCCGGCGCGCATACGGGTCGATCAGCGTGCTGACCAGGCCCACGCCATACACGCCGGGCAGCACGTCCACCACACGCAGCAGATTGCGCACCACCGATGGCAGCCAGGTCACCGGCGTGCCGTCCGCGTTGACCACGCGCAAACCCAGCGCGCGCTTGCCCAGCGTCTGCCCGCCCAGCCATACCTCGCACACCACCGAGTACGCCCACGTCAGCGCGAACAGCAGCAGCATGGCCAGTCCGTTGCCGCCCATGCCGAACAGCGACAGCGGAATCATCGCCAGCATGAACACGCCCATGCGCAACAGCATGTCGACCATCCACGCCTGCGCACGCGGCAACGCTCCGGCCGCGCGCAGACGCAGGGCGATGCCTTCGGGCGTCTCGATCTCGCGAACGGTGTCGAGCATCAAGCGTTGACGACAATCGTGTCGGCGATCAGGTCGTGCAGGCAGCGACGCTCCTTGCCGAAGATCATCAGCAAATCCACCAGTGTGATCAGCGAGCCCACGTACGGGATCGCACCAAGCAGACTGATCGGCACGCCGCGCACGAAGATGTAGCGGAGCAGCCCGACGCGGCTGCCATCGGTACGCACGACGGCAATATCCAGCGCACGCTTGCCGATAGTCTGCCCGTGCCGATGCATCAACATGCAATTGATAACGAGGATAACCAGCAGCAATACCAGACCGAACAGGATCAGCCCGGTCATCGGCGCCGCAGGTTTGAGCCCCTGCCTGACATCACCCACCATGGAGCCGCCCCAGATGATCGGAAGAAGCCAGATCAGGCTGATCACGCCATCCGTCAGCGCGGCGCCCAGACGTTTGCCGCGGCTCGCCTTGCTGTTCTCCAGGTCATATTTGTCCCACGCGGCCACATCGTCGACCACGGCCGCTGGCGCGGCATACGGATTCGTTTCCATCGCTTCCTTCCCCTTGTTGCCTGTCCTCGTTGCCCTCCCCCATGTCGGGCAACGAGGCGAGTATAGAAGCGAATTTTGACCGCTGACTACCGCTTGGGCTTGAGCAGGGTGCCGGTGCACTTCGGCGAACCGCACAGGCACTTCCACAGCTTTTTCAACCGCGCGGTATGCGGCACGTCGAGCACGATGCCGTAGTCGTAGGTGAGCTCCTCGCCCGGCTTGATCGCGCGGATCGTCTCGATCAGCACCTTGTCCTTGCGCGGATCGCCGCTGGCGCTTTCCTCGACCACGGCACGGCAGTTAGGCGCGCAGCTGTGGTTGATCCAGCGCGCGCTATTGCCGCCCTGGTTCGCGTCGATGATGTAGTCGTCGTTGAGCGTGAACAAGAATGTATGGCCCGTCTCGCCGCCGTCGCCATACAGCTCGTCGGCCTCGGCATGCGTCATCAGCTTGCCCTTGTACTGGATGATCTCCTCGCCCTTGGCGATGGCGCTGACGGCGAAGACTCCGTTGCCGTGGATCGGCGAACGGCGGGCGGCAATGCGACGTGCTGAAGTCATGGGCGAATCTGCTGGCTCTGGAGAATGGAGCCGCGATGATGCCCGTTGCGGAGCGTCATGGGAATTTCCGCCAACTTTGCTAAGATTCAAACAATCGTTTGAGGTGAAGCCATGAAACGACTGCTACAAGGATTCCTGCTGGTCCTGCTGACTGCCGGCCTGATCGTCTGTGGCCTGACTGCCTGCGGACCGGCGAAGAAGAGCGTATTCCCGCCCACCGTGAGCATCCAGCAACTGTCGGTGCTGCCGAGCGGGCAATGGCAGCTGACCGTGCGCATCCAGAACAACAGCTACGCCGAGATGGATTTCAAGTCGCTGGATGGCCAGTTGCAGATCGCCGACTCGGTGCCGATCCGGCTGCACGCCGTGTTCAAGCGGGACATCCCGGCACTCACCGGTGATGTGATTCAGCTCGACGTGCTGCCGACCGCGGCGATGACGCAGGCGCTGCAGACGATCTCGGGCAAAGGCAGCAGCGGCAGGCTGGCCTACCGCATCGGCGGCAGCGCCAGTGCCAAGCCCGAGCAGGAAGACAAGCCGCGCGACTTCGACTTCAAGGGCAACGACTGGCTCTCGCCGGTGCCGGGCATTGCCAACACCTATCGCTGATCCCTTTCCACGACGCCACCTTTCATTCCAGGAATCACCATGACCGCTTACAAGGCTCCCCTCGATGACCTGCGCTTCGCCCTGTTTGACGTGCTGGGCGCCGAAAAAACCCTGACCGGTCTGCGTGGCGGCGAAGCACACAGCCGCGACCTGCTCGACGCCGTGCTGGAAGAAGCCGGCCGCCTCAGCGAGCAGTTGCTGGCGCCGACGAATAGTCCTGCCGACGAGGAAGGCTGCCACTTCGACAAGGCCACCCAGACGGTGACCACGCCGAAGGGCTTCAAGGAAGCGTTCAAGCAGTTTGCCGAAGGCGGCTGGACCGGTCTGACCAACCCCGAGGCGTACGGCGGCCAGGCCCTGCCCGGCGTGCTCGGCACCGCCACCACCGAGATCTTCCAGTCCGGCAATCTTGCGTGGAGCCTGTATCCGCTGCTGTCCGAAGGCGCTACTCATGCCATGGAGATGCATGGTGAGGAATGGCAGCGCGAGCGCTTCATGAAGCCGATCGTCGAAGGCCGTTGGACCGGCACGATGTGCCTGACCGAGCCGCAGGCCGGCTCCGATCTCGGCCTGCTGAAGACCCGCGCCGAACCGGGCGACAACAATACCTACAAGATCACCGGCACCAAGATCTTCATCAGCGCCGGCGAACACGACCTTACCGAGAACATCGTGCATCTGGTGCTGGCGCGCCTGCCTGACGCGCCGGAAGGCAGTCGCGGCATCTCGATGTTCATCGTGCCGAAGTTCAAGGTCAACGAGGACGGTTCGCTCGGCGCGCGCAACACCGTCGCCGCCGGCGCGATCGAACACAAGATGGGCATCCACGCCTGCTCCACCTGCGTGATCAACCTGGACGGCGCCGAGGGCTACCTGATCGGCAAGCCGCACAAGGGCCTGATGGCGATGTTCACCATGATGAATGCGGCGCGCCTGTCGGTCGGCGTGCAAGGCCTGGCGCTGGCCGAACGCGCGCTGCAGAACAGCCTCAACTACGCGCGCGAACGGCTGCAGTCGCGCGCCCTGTCCGGCCCCAGGTTCCCCGACAAGCCGGCCGACAACCTGCTGGTGCAGCCGGGCGTGCGCCGCATGTTGCTGACCCAGCGCGCCTTCGTCGAAGGCTCGCGCGCACTGCTGCTGTACACCGCGCTGCAGACCGACATCGAATCGCGCAGCAATGACGAGGCTGCACGCAAGGCTGCCGGCGAACTGGTCGCGTTCCTGATCCCGATCGCCAAGGGTGTGGTCACCGAACTGGCGCAGGAAAGCACCAAGGAAGCGCTGCAGATCTACGGTGGCCACGGCTACATCGCCGAGAACGGCATGGAGCAGTTCGTACGCGACGCCCGCATCATCACCTTGTACGAAGGCACCACCGGCATCCAGGCCGCCGACCTGCTGGGCCGCAAGATCCTCCAGCTGCAAGGTGTGGGCTTCAAGCATTTCCTCGAGGAGATCAGCGCATTCTGCCAGCAGCACAGCGCCGACGAGGCGCTGCGCCCCTACATCGCACCGCTCGCCATCGCCACCCGGAGCTGGAGCGACCTCACCCTGAAGCTCGCCGCACGCGCGCAGGCGAATCCGGAGGAACTTGGCGCCGCGGCGGTCGACTACCTGTACTACTCCGGCTACGTCGCACTTGCCTACATGTGGGCACGCAGCCTGGCGGCTGCCACGACCGGCACCCAGTCGGTCGCGTTCAAGCAGGCCAAGCACGACACCGCGAAGTTCTATTTCGCGCGTATCCTGCCGCGTTGCCTGACCCATCAAGCGGCGATCGAGGCAGGCGTGGATACGCTGCCGGCTATCGTCTGAGCGGTCTTCGCACGATCCACAAACAAAGAGCCCGGGCGTGCCCGGGCTCTTTGTTTCGCCACACTGGCCGGTTCTAGGCAACCAGCATGGAAAACCGAATTCCCCCACCGTCCACTGAGGTCAGGGTGAGGTGTCGAACTTGGTCACCTATGGCTCAGCCGTGACACCATCCCGACTGTAAGCGGCGTGTCACGCCGTGTAACTGTCCTGATACGCAGCATCGGTCATCCGCAGGTACTGCTGGATCAGCGCCTCATGCGCATCGGCGGCCTGCAGCAGTTCCCGCGCCAGCGCCTCCTGCGCGGCGGCGACACTCAACCGGGGCGGCGCCGCGGGCGGCGCCTTGGCTATGCGCAAATCCGGCGCAGCGACCCTGGCCGGTTCGGACTCAAGCAGATGGGAGATGTCGTAGGCTTGTTCGCTCATGCCATCGTCAATGCAACAGGCTTGCCAACCTCGGCCGATGGCTCACCCGGATCATCATTGCGGGTACGCTAGG